>CANOHX010000073.1 GCA_947565885.1 uncultured Lachnospiraceae bacterium | reverse complement strand
TACAACGGCAAGGGAGGTGAGAATCTGGAGTCCCATGTAGATGCCGAAATAAAAGGCAACAGAGGCTGCCAGCTTGTTGCGCTCCATTCGCTGTCCCAAAAGTACGCTTATATAGCCCATCAGCACGGAAGAAAGGGAACTGACAAGCAGCATGGCAAATAGGAACAGTATAAATATGGGCAGCGTATAGCCGAAAATATCTGCAAAAGAGAATGAATCCGGATTCTGCCCTGTGGAAAGAATGAAGTCGTCTATGAAAGACTCCGATATCCCGCCGGAAATTTCTTTCGCAGATTCATGGAATCCCAGGGAACCGCCTAATGCCATGGTTGATAAGGTTGTAAGCAGGCTGTTTAGGGAGAACCAGAAAAAACCCACAATAAGCTTGGAGTGGAACAGCTGCGTATGGGTAACCGGGAGCGTGTGCATCAAATATCCCTCTGCCGTATACAGATTTCTGTAAAAGCGTGTGTATACATAGACCAAAGTGATGCAGGAAAAGGTTATGATAGCCAATATATAGAGGAGCAGCAAGGGGATAGCAAGCAAAAAGCCCATCTCCGAGTCAAAAATACTGGTGCTCAGCATAAAGCAGCCGATAATGGTTATCAGGACTATGGCAAGGTTGATGGGAAGCAGTAATTTTCGGGTGTCTTTCCATTCGTATTTCAGTAGTTTTTTTAACATTTGAATACCTCCCGGAAAATAGTGTCAATTGATTTGTGGTCCTGTTCGCGCAGTTCATCTACCAGGGCATGTGTGTGTAAATGACCGTCCTTAATGAAAATTACTTCATCCAATATGTTCTCAATATCTGAAATCAGATGGGTGGAAATGAGGATGGAAGCATTCTCATCATAATTCGATAGAATCGTGTCTAAGATATAGTCTCTTGCCGCTGGGTCTACGCCAGCTAAAGGCTCATCTAGGACATACAGGCTGGCATGGCGGCTCATCACTAAAATAAGCTGTACTTTCTCCTGCGTGCCCTTGGACAGCGTCTTAAGCTTTTGGCAGGGATTAATCTGCAGTTTTGCCATCATGTCGTAGGCGCGCAGCGAATCAAAATCTTCATAAAAGTCTGCGAAAAAATCAATTATCTCCCTTACCTGCAGATTGCCGTTTAAATAGGTGTGGTCGGGCAGGTAGGAGATGAGGCTTTTGCTGACAGGGCCGATGGGCTCCTCATTGACATAAACAGCGCCCGCGGTCGGGCGAAGCAGACCGGTAATCAGTTTAATCAAGGTGGTCTTGCCGCTGCCGTTGGGACCTAGAAGACCGATAATATGTCCGCCGTCGATCTGTAGGCTGATGTCGTTAAGAGCAGTGTGCTTTCCATAATTTTTGGTAAGGTTTTTACATTCTAACAGTGTCATGGTCGTCTCCTTCGATGATTTTAGAAATAAGGGGAATTACTTCTTCCTTGGGTATGCCGAGTCTTAACATATTTTCTAGAAATTGTGTTACGATGTCCTGGGCTAATGTCGATTTTAATTCCGCAATCATGGCTGTATCCTCCGTAATGTACCGTCCGCTGGTTCTCTGGGAATAGACAAGTCCGGTCCGCTCTAACTCAGAGAGAGCTTTTTGCATTGTGTTCGGGTTAACGGCTGCTTTCTGGGCGAGTTCGCGGACAGAAGGCAGTTTATCTCCTGGGGCGTACAGGCCGGAAATGATATCCATCTGGATTTTTTCAATGATTTGGATAAAGATAGGTCGGTCAGAATCCAAATTCCATGGCATTTAATCACCTCGTTTCCATTGCATAGGCTCATGTACTCATGTACTATTGTACTATATAAGTAACACAATAGACTTTTTTATAGAAATTGTCAAGTATATTTTTTCTCATTTGCTTAATGATTCCGTAACATTATCAAAAACCCCTTGTAATAAATGAAAAATTTCGTTACAATAGAAGAGATTCGTGAATAGGGCTTTTCTCATCCGCTAATAGATAGAAAGGTGGGAAAGGTTTGAAAAATAAATACAATATCATATATATTCTAGTGTTTGTTATTTTCATTTCAGGATGTGCAGGGTCGAAGCGGGAAGAGGGAATGCTGTTGTCGGAAACTGGGGAGGAATTGCAGGAGGAAGATGGAAATGAAAGACAACAGGAAGAATTTGATTCGGATGACAACGACATTATGGGGGAAGCCCCTGGCAAAGGATCGTCTTCTGTGGGGGATTTACAGCCTTTGATTTACGTGCAGGTGTCAGGTGCGGTCAGGAATCCGGGGGTCTATGCATTGCCGGAAGGCAGCCGTGTATTTCAGGCAGTAGAACTTGCCGGAGGATTGACGGAAGAAGCAGAACCTAGGTCTTTGAATCAGGCGCAGCCCCTGACTGATGGGGAGATGATTTGGGTGATGACTGCAGAGGAGGCTGCTGCCCAGTCAACGCTAGCTGGAAACCTGCCTGGAGATGTGGAATCTAAGGATGATGGAAAGGTGAATCTCAATACTGCTACCAAAGAGGAACTTATGGAACTTCCTGGCATCGGGGCGGCAAAGGCGGCAAGCATACTTGCCTGGCGCGAGTCGAACGGCAGTTTTGCACAGATTGAAGATTTAATGAAAATAGAAGGAATTAAAGAAGGCGTATTTTCTAAAATAGAAGATTACGTCAAAGTTCAATGAGGTGAAAGAATGGCAAAAAAGGTTCTTGTAGTCGATGATGAAAAATTGATAGTGAAAGGCATCCGTTTCAGCCTGGAGCAGGATGGAATGGAGGTGGACTGTGCCTATGACGGCGAGGAAGCCCTCAGGCTTGCAACAGAGAATACTTATGATATGATACTTTTGGACATCATGCTGCCTAAGATGGATGGTTTTGAAGTGTGCCAGCAGATTCGGGAATTTTCCACGGTGCCCATTGTCATGCTAACTGCCAAAGGGGATGATATGGATAAGATTCTGGGCCTTGAATACGGCGCAGACGACTATATTACAAAACCGTTTAACATCTTGGAGGTAAAGGCGCGGATTAAGGCGATTATGAGAAGGACTTCTCCTAAACCAAAGAAAGAGGAGAATCTTAAAGTTGTAGAGAATGGGGATTTGCGTCTCGACTGCGAGAGCCGCCGCCTGTTTATTTTAGGAAAAGAAATCAACGTTACGGCAAGGGAGTTTGACTTGCTGGCTATTTTAGTGCTGAATCCCAACAAAGTGTATAGCAGGGAGAAACTGTTAAATCTGGTATGGGGTTCCGAGTATCCGGGGGATGTCCGTACTGTAGATGTTCATGTAAGGAGGCTGAGGGAGAAGATAGAAGCAAATCCCAGCGATCCGAAATATGTGCATACGAAGTGGGGCGTAGGCTATTATTATCAGGGCTGAGCGCCCACAAGACAGCGGAGATAAAGATGAAGAAGTTAAAGTTTATCCACAGCCTGAAATTCAGGCTGTTCTTGATTATTGCCATGATTGGGATTATTCCCAATATTGCATTGCGTTTTGGAGTTCTTGCAAGTTACGAGAACCGTGCTGTTTCTAACCGCAGCATCGATGTGTTAAGCCAGGCAAAGATACTTGCCAACCAGGTAGTCACCTATAATTATATGGCAGATTTATCCATGGAGATTATTAATGCCCAGTTAGAGCAGGTTTCCAATATTTATGATGGCAGGATTATGATAATTAACAGGCATTTCCAGATTGTCAAAGACACATATGGCATTGACACCGGTAAGACCATCATTTCCGGTGAAGTAGTAAAGAGTTACCAGGGGGAAGAAATCAGCAAATATGATCCTGACAGCCGGTATATTGAATTGGCTGTCCCCCTGAAGAATACAAATACCAAAGAATCTTTAGGCGTTATGCTGGTAAGCGTATCTACGGACAGTATTATGATGAATTATGATTTCCTCAAAAAAAATGTTCAGATAATTGAACTGGTTAACGCCATCATAGTTCTGGCAATTGCATGTTTCTGTGCGCGCCGTCTTGTTTGGCCGTTTAAGAAGATGACAAAGTCTTTAGAGGAAATCCAGGCGGAAAATGAAGAAGATGAACTGATGATATCTGATTATACGGAGACGGAAGCAATCTCGGATGCTTTTAATGAGATGTTAGGGCGGATGCGGGGGATAGACAATTCGCGGCAGGAATTTGTCTCAAACGTATCCCACGAATTAAAGACGCCTCTGACGTCCATGAAAGTGCTTGCAGATTCCCTGCTGGGGCAGGAGGATGTGCCGGTAGAACTGTATAAGGAGTTTATGAGCGATATCGCGGAGGAGATAGAGAGGGAGAATAAGATTATCAATGATTTGCTTTCCCTGGTGAAGATGGATAAGGCAGCAGGGGAACTGAATATTTCTGTAGTGAATATCAATGAACTGCTGGAAATGATTATGAAGCGTCTGCGCCCCATTGCAGAGAAACAGAATATTGAGCTGGTATTAGAGAGTTTTCGCCCAGTCAGCGCGGAGGTAGACGAGGTGAAGCTGTCTTTGGCGCTGAATAACCTGGTGGAGAATGCCATCAAGTATAACAAGGAAGATGGCTGGGTGCACGTATCTTTAAATGCTGACCATAAATATTTCTTTGTGCGCGTGGAGGATTCCGGGATAGGAATTCCTGAGGAATATTTAGAGCATATCTATGAGAGGTTTTTCCGCGTGGACAAATCCCATTCTAAGGAAATTGGCGGGACGGGATTAGGTCTTGCCATTACAAGGAATGCCGTGCTCAAGCATCGCGGTGCGATTAAAGCGCACAGCAAAGAGGGCGAGGGAACGGTTTTCACAGTACGCATACCGCTGAATTATATTGGAGGAATTGCATGAAATCAGCAAAACATATATTGCTCCTGATGAGCCTGTCATTTCTTGCGGCCTTATTTGCAGGATGTGAGAGCGTTCAGGAGGAGGTTTCAGATTATTATATTTACTATATAAGTGCAGATAAGACGAAGACGGTTGCCAAAGGTTATGAACCGCAGCAGCAGGATGTGCAGGGCATGATAAAAGAATTTTTAGAGAGGCTGTGTTGGGAAGAAGATGGAGATTATTTAGATTATCTCCACCCGATTCCCAAACAGGTGAGGCTGGATTCCTGGAAATTGGAAGATGGACAGCTGTACCTCTATTTTAACAGCGCCTATCTGGAGATGGACAATGTAGAGGAGGTGCTTTGCCGGGCTGCAGTCGTCAGGACTTTAATACAGGTAAAAGGCGTGGACTGTATCTCATTTTATGTGGGGGATTCACCGTTGGTAGATGATGAGGGGAAGCTTGTAGGGCTGATGACGGAGGAGAGTTTTATTGAGAACCCAGGCGAGCAGATCAATACCATACAGACAGCGAACATTACCTTGTATTTTTCCAATCCCGAGGGAACGGCGCTTCTGCAGGAGGTGCAGGAAATACATTACAGCAGCAATATTTCACTGGAGAAACTGGTGATGGAGCAGCTTTTGAAAGGTCCCCAGGGAGAAGCTGGGCGTTCTGCGATTCCAGACGGCACGAAACTGGTAAATGTGTCCGTGGTGGACGGCGTATGTTTTGTAAATCTTGATGAGGGTTTTCTCAATCAGAATTATGAGATTGCAGAGCCGGTGGTTATCTATTCCATCGTCAATTCCCTGACAGAACTGACCACCGTCAACAAGGTGCAGATTTCCGTAAATGGGGATACCAATCGACGTTACCGGCAGAATTTGGAATTAAGTACTATGTATGAGCGGAATCTGGATTATATGGATGAGACCGCCCAGACACAGGAGAAGCAGATTGAAGAGGGTAAAGAGCAGGTAGTTGATACGGCAGGAGGGGTAGAGTGATTAGACGGACCATGTGTTGTCTGTGCGTATCTTTTGTGCTTGGCATTTTGTATGGCAGAAGCCGGCAATGGGAACTGTTTGCGGTGTTCCTTTTTCTGTTAGCGGCCATGGCGGCATCGGTGATTCGTCGGTGGGAGCATGCCTGGTGTGCTGCCGGTGCGAGAGTGGTGTTCTGTGTCATCCTATTTGCTGTCGGAAGCTTTCATATGCAGTCGCAGCAGGATGTGAGGGATTGTCTGGAAGCAGCGCTTTCTGCTGGCGATACGGTTACCGTTGAGGGTAAGGTCCTACGGAAGGAACAGTCATTTACGAAGGACGTACAGCTTATTTATTATCTTACGGACACCCAGGTCATTCTGGGTGGCAAAGCTTATCCCGCTTTTGGGATTCTTATTTATAGTCAGGACAATCGTTATCAGCCGGGCAATCTTCTTAAGGTTACCGGCAGGTATATGCCATTTCAGATATCCCGCAATGAAGGGAATTTCAATGAAAAACAATATCAGCAGAGCAGAAAATGGGAGTTTAGGGTTTATGCAGATGCTGAAATACAGATTTCTGCCAATATCGACAGATATGCCATAGCCTTGGGAGCATTGAGGGCAAGGATGCGAGGGGTGTTTGCAGCGCTTATGGATGCGCAGTCTGCCGGGGTGATGGCGGACATGGCGCTGGGGGAGAAATCTCTGCTGTCAGCGGAGATAAAGGACCTGTACCGGTCTGCTGGGATTTCCCATATCCTTGCTATTTCCGGGCTGCATGTCTCGCTTCTGGGCATGGGCGTATTTTCCTGTCTGCAGAGATTTGGCTGTCCTCGAAAATGGGGTGCGCTGATGGCGGCTTTTGTAATCTATAGTTTTGGCGTTTTTTCTGGCATGGAGGTATCTGCCATGCGCGCCATAGGCATGTTTGCTTTGATGATGGCAGCGCAGGTATTGGGTTATGCTTATGATTCCCTGACGGCGCTCTCGCTTTGTGCGATGGTACAGTTATGGGGAAATCCCTTTTTACTGGATTATGCCGGATTTCTTCTTTCTTATGGGGCGGTGCTGGGAGTGACTGTAATCTGGACGGTTGTCCGTGAGGCAAAAAAGGAATCGGAAAAGGAGGCAGATGGGCAGAAAAAACAGAAGTTTTCCATATTGCATAATTTGGTAAGCAAATGGATGGACACCTTGGCTGCCAGCATCTGTATCCAGTTTGCTGTTTTGCCGCTGTCTGCATATTTTTACTACGAAATTCCAACTTACAGTATTTTTGCCAATGTCTGTATTCTGCCTTTCATGGGCTGGTTGCTATCATTGGGGATTCTTGGTGGGCTGCTTGGTACGCTGCATCCCTTTCTGGGGACAATATTTTTAGAGCCAGCCGGCTGGCTGCTGGCATTGACGGAACATGTCTGCCGTTTCGCATTCAAACTGCCAGGGGCGGAGTTTGTAGCTGGAAAACCGCCTCTGGAACTTGTAATTATTTATTATGCAGTTTTGGCTGTCTGCCTGTACTTAATTTGGCGTAGCAGGAAAAGGCGCTATCTCATGGGCGTTTTTCTGGCACTTATGTGCTTGCTTTTTGTCCGTGGGAGTGTTCGGTTTGAAATTGACGTGCTCGATGTGGGACAGGGAGATGGGATTTTTATCCAAAATGACAATGGGGAGCATTTCTTTGTGGATGGCGGCAGCAGCGATGTGAAAGACGTAGGGGAGTACCGTATCCTGCCTTTCCTTAAATCGAAGGGTGTGCGCTCGCTCAAAGGATGGATTGTCAGCCATGGGGATGCGGACCATATCAGCGGCTTGCTGGAAGTCCTGCGGCAGGGATATCCGGTGGAATATCTGATTCTGGCAGAATATATGGTGCGTGACGAAGTATGGGAAACCTTGATGCAGGAAGCCGGGCAGGCGGGCTGCAAAGTTCTTTCTGTTTCGCCAGGTATGGAATTTGGCTCCGGGGAATTATCTTTTACGGCGCTGGCGCCGGGGAAAGAGGGAGCAGAGGATGAAACGCATGCTGATGACAGAAATTTAACAGGGAAGAAAGCTAACAGCGCAGACCGGAATGCAGCCTCGCTTTCTCTGATGCTTAAGTACCGTACGTTTTGCGGCATACTTACCGGGGATATTGGCAGCGAGCAGGAAAAGGCGCTTGTGGAAAATGGATGTTTGAAAAAGTATGGCATAAGGAACGTAGATTTTTATAAGGCGGCACATCATGGTTCGGATCATTCTAACAGCCAGGAAATTTTAGAAGCGCTCTCCCCTAAGATGACGGTAATATCTTGCGCAGAGAAGAATTCTTATGGACATCCAGGCGAAGCGGCGGTAGGAAGGATTCGTGAAACGGGAAGCCAGGTGTTTTTTACAATGGAGCAGGGGCAGGTACGCATACGCCCGGAGGGGGCGGATGTGCGGGTATGGACATATCTGCCTGGAACTGCTACAATTAATGGCAAGTAAAAGAAGAAGGATAAAATTACGAAGGGCATGGAAAGAATAGGGAAAGAGAAAATTAGGAAAGGCATGGAAGCATGAAAGGCATAGAGGAGGATATCAAATCAAAAACGTTCCAGCCGGCGTATCTTCTGTACGGTGAGGAATCATATCTGAAAAAGCAGTATGCGCAGAAATTAAGGAAAGCATTGTCCCAGCCGGACGATACGATGAATGTATCATTCTATGAAGGGAAAAATATCAATCTGGGGGAAGTTATAGATTTGGCCGAGACGCTTCCTTTTTTTGCGGAGCGCAGGATGATAATGATAGAGGACAGCGGGGTATTTAAAAGCGCTTCCGATGAACTGGCAGATTACATGAAGCATATAACGGATACGACCTGCTTTGTGTTTGTGGAGGAGGAGGTTGACAAACGGAGCAAGATGTATAAGGCGGTCAAGAATGCGGGAAGGGTGGTAGAATTTCCGCGCCAGACGAAAGAGGTACTGACGCGGTGGATCTTGTCGAAGCTGAAGCGCGAGCAGAAGAAGATTACCAAATCAGTCTTAGAACTGTTCCTGGAGAAGACTGGGGATGATATGGAATACATTGACAAAGAGCTGGAAAAACTGTTTTGCTATACGCTGGGGCGGGAGGTGATTTCAGCGGAGGATGTGGAGGCGGTCTGTGTCGTGCAGACGACCGGGAAAATATTTGAGATGGTGGACATGATTGCCGGAAAACAGCAGAAGCGGGCATTGGATCTATATTATGACCTGCTTGCCCTGAAAGAGCCGCCCATGCGCATATTATTTTTGATTGCCAGGCAATTCCAGATTCTATGGCAGGTCAAGGATTTAAAACGGCAGGGGTATGACAGTAAGTTTATTGCCTCCAAGGCTAAGATTCCGGAATTTGCTGTACGCAAAAATCTTGCTCAGTCCAGCCGGTTCCAGTTGGAGCAGCTTGGGCAGGCGGTTGCGGACTGTGTGCAGGCGGAGGAAGATGTGAAGACGGGAATGCTTAATGACAGGATGGCGGTGGAACTGCTGATTGTCAGGTATAGTCAAAAGTAGCTGTTTTCCGATAGACAATGTGGTGAGTTTTGTGATAAGATAATGGTTAAATAGGGGAATTTTTTCTTGTTTTGACAGATTAAGGACTTGGAGGAAAGGCATGGCAGCAATTGAACAGAGTAAAATCAGGAATTTTTGTATTATTGCACATATAGATCATGGCAAATCTACCCTTGCAGACCGCATCATTGAAAAGACCGGGCTTTTGACGAGCCGGGAAATGCAGGCGCAGGTGCTGGACAATATGGATTTAGAGCGGGAGCGCGGCATTACGATTAAGGCGCAGACGGTCCGTATCGTATACAAAGCCAAGGATGGCGAGGAATATATTTTTAACCTCATTGACACTCCGGGGCATGTGGATTTTAACTATGAGGTCTCACGCAGCCTTGCGGCATGTGACGGCGCCATTTTGGTGGTAGATGCGGCACAGGGAATTGAGGCACAGACTTTAGCGAATGTCTATCTGGCATTGGACCACGATTTAGATGTGCTTCCGGTCATCAATAAAATCGACCTTCCCAGCGCAGACCCGGAGCGGGTTATCGAAGAGATTGAGGACGTCATTGGGCTGGAGGCTCAGGATGCGCCGCAAATTTCCGCAAAGACCGGCTTGCACGTTGAGGATGTGTTAGAGCAGATTGTGGAGAAGATTCCAGCGCCTGGCGGTAATCCTGATAATCCCATGCAGGCGTTGATTTTTGATTCTTTATATGATTCCTACAAAGGCGTGATTGTATTCTGCCGAATGAAAGAGGGGACGGTGCGGGTAGGGACGACTATCCGAATGATGGCAACCGGGGCTACTGCAGATGTGGTAGAAGTGGGATATTTTGGAGCAGGCCAGTTTATTCCCTGTGAAGAACTGAGCGCTGGCATGGTGGGGTATATTACAGCCAGTCTTAAGAATGTACGCGATACACAGGTGGGCGATACGGTAACTGATGCAGACAATCCTTGCAAGGAGCCGCTTCCGGGTTATAAGAAAGTGACTCCCATGGTGTATTGCGGCATGTATCCGGCAGATGGCGCAAAGTATCCTGATTTGCGGGACGCCTTGGAGAAATTGCAGCTGAATGATGCTTCCCTGCAGTTTGAGGCGGAGACTTCCGTGGCGTTAGGCTTCGGATTCCGCTGCGGGTTTTTGGGGCTGCTTCATTTGGAGATTATTCAGGAACGTTTGGAGCGGGAGTATAATCTAGATCTTGTAACCACTGCGCCAGGAGTTATCTATAAAGTGCATAAGACGAATGGGGAAGTGATTGAACTGACCAATCCCTCGAATCTGCCAGACCCGGCAGAGATTGACTATATGGAGGAGCCGATGGTAAGCGCAGAGATTATGGTTACCAGCGACTATATCGGCGCAATTATGGATTTATGCCAGGAGCGCCGGGGAATTTACATCAGTATGGAGTATATGGAAGAGACGCGGGCGTTGATTAAATATGAATTGCCGTTAAATGAGATTATTTATGATTTTTTTGATGCGCTGAAATCGCGTTCCCGGGGATATGCATCTTTTGATTATGAAATGAAAGGATATGCCCGGTCAGAACTTGTCAAGCTGGATATCCTCATCAACAAGGAGGAGGTAGATGCCTTGTCCTTTATCGTCCACAGCGGAACGGCATATGAGCGCGGCAGGAAGATGTGTGAGAAGCTGAAAGGGGAAATCCCGCGCCATCTGTTTGAAATCCCCATCCAGGCGGCGATTGGCAGTAAGGTTATCGCCAGGGAAACCGTAAAAGCGATGCGCAAGGACGTGCTGGCGAAATGTTACGGCGGCGATATAACCAGAAAGCGCAAACTCTTAGAGAAACAGAAAGAGGGCAAGAAACGGATGCGCCAGATTGGCAATGTGGAGATTCCGCAGAAAGCGTTCATGAGCGTTTTGAAACTAGATGACAATTAAAAGGCAGACAAAGTTAGCATTTTAAAGCCTATGCCCTGCTGTTTATGGCGGGGCTAGGTTAATAGAAACTGGATGGTAGGCAATGGCACAAGGACAAGCGTTAGAATTATATCTTCATATTCCTTTTTGCGTAAGGAAATGCCAGTATTGCGATTTCCTTTCTATGCCGGCGGAAGAAGATGTGCGCAGGAAATATGTGGACAGGCTGCTCGAAGAAATCAGGATTCAAAGCCAGCAGTGTAAGCATTATCAAGTAAGTTCCATATTCGTGGGAGGAGGGACCCCATCGCTGCTCGCTGGTGTGCAGGTATGGGAAATTTTGGAGGCGGTACGCCGCCATTTCTGCCTGAAAGCAGATGCAGAGATTACTCTGGAATGTAACCCTGGCACATTGACGGCAGAAAAGCTGTCGTTTTACCAATCCGCGGGCGTTAACCGCCTAAGTCTCGGTCTGCAGTCTGCAGACAACAGGGAACTTCAAAAACTGGGAAGAATTCATACATTTGAGGATTTTTTAGGAAATTTTGATTTGGCAAGAAAAAAAGGATTTGACAACATCAATATAGATCTGATTTCTTCACTGCCCGGGCAGACGCTGCAGGACTGGGCATTTACCCTGAAGAAGGCGTCGGGGCTTATGCCGGAACACATTTCCGCATATAGCTTGATAATCGAGGAAGGCACGCCTTTTTATAAGCTGTATGGAGAGGATGAGCAGCGCAGGCAGCGGGGAGAAGTACCGCGTTTCCTGCCAAGTGAAGAGACGGAGCGGGAAATGTATGATATGACGAGGGAAATCTTAGCTGCGCGGGGCTACTGCAGGTATGAGATTTCCAATTATGCATTGCCACACAGGGAATGCAGACATAATATCGGTTACTGGCAGCTAGTCCCTTATCTGGGATTGGGCCTTGGAAGTTCTTCTTTCATGGAAAATGTCAGGTTTTCCAATACGAGAAATCTCGGCGCGTATCTTGAGGGAGGGTTTTGCCGGCTGACAAAAATCCAGGAATATGCGCACAGGCAATGTGGGGAGAATCATGAATGTGCCAAGGAGCAGGAACTTTCCCATCAGCAGGAACAGACAGTTTTTTATCTGCATAAACATCAGCAGATGGAAGAGTTTATGTTTCTGGGAATGCGAATGGCAGAGGGTGTCTCCCGAAAGAAATTTGAGGAGAGATTCGGAATTGCCTTAGAAGGAATATATGGGACTGTGCTAAATAAATTGCAGCATCAGGGATTGATGGAACAACGCGAGGGCATGGTCCGGCTTACGGAAGAGGGAATTGCCGTGAGCAATTATGTGTTTTCAGAATTTATTCTTGAGGGGTCTTTGTAGATGATTCATACATCAGATTCCATATGGAATCTGATGTATTTTTAAATCATAAAAGCTAATAT
>CANOHX010000072.1 GCA_947565885.1 uncultured Lachnospiraceae bacterium | reverse complement strand
CTTATGCCGGTGATTTACGAGGGAATCAATAAAGGCGTGCGGCTTTCGCAGGCCTATGAAGAGGTGGAGCAGGCAACGCTGATTGAACATAGGATGCTTATGGATTTCCTTAAATCGAGGAATGCAGAGGGAGCCAGGAATGCCATGCGCATACATATCTTGCATGCCATGGAACAGCTGCCTATGGAGTAGGAGGAGGGTAAATGCGAAGCATTTCTTATATACCCTCCGACGAGCTGGCAGGTGACGCAAAGCGTCGCGTGCCGTTACCGATTGAAAGGAGGAAAGCAAATGAAGAAATTTTGGAAAGAATTCCGCAGCGATGTGCTGATGATAGTGGTTGCACTGGCAATTGGACTGTTTCTGAGCAAATATGTGATTGCCAACGCGCAGGTTCCTTCAAGTTCTATGGAAACGACTGTGATGGCGGGCGACAGGATATTTGTAAACCGCCTGTCCTATGTATTTGGGGAGCCGCAAAGAGGCGATATTGTGACTTTTATCTATCCAGATGATGGGGAAACGCTCTACCTCAAACGCGTGATGGGGCTTCCCGGAGAGACCATCCAGGGACAGGATGGAAAGATATATATTGACGGCGAATTGTTGGAGCATGACTTTACCGAAGAGGTTAGCTATGATGATTTCGGTCCTTATACGGTGCCGGAGGACAGCTATTTCATGATGGGCGACAACCGCAACGATTCCTGGGATTCCCGTTATTGGGAGCATACGTTTGTGGAGAAAGAGGATATTGTGGGAAAAGCCATGGTCAGCTATTTCCCACATCCCAGATTGTTAAAATGATGCTTTTTCATTGTTTTGCTGATTGTCTCTAATAAGAGGGGAACGTCCATGGGCTTTGTCAGGTGTGCATTCATGCCGCTCTCTATTGACCTGCGTTTGTCACTCTCAAAAGCATTGGCAGACAGTGCGATAATGGGAATATTTGCAAGCAGGGGATTTTCAAGTTTACGGATTGCCTCTGTCGCCTGCCGTCCGTCCATGACTGGCATTTGGATGTCCATGAGGATTAAGTCGAAATCCCCGGGAGCAGAGTTTGCCAGCTTTTCAACGGCAATGCTGCCATTTTCTGCTGTCTCAATCTTAAATCCCAGTTCGCGGAGGATTTCAGTTTCAATACTCAAATTAATCATATTGTCTTCCACCAGCAGGATTTTCAGGTCTGTCAGATTTGTCAAATTGTCTTCTGCAGCGGAGGAGGCTGCAGAATCCTGCACGCGCAGACGCAAAGTGACCGTAAAAGTGCTTCCTTTATTTTCTGTACTGTCCACTTCAATTTTTCCGCCCATAACGGTTATGATATTTTTGGCAATGGCAAGGCTTAAGCCGGTACCATGGATTCCGCTGAATGTCGTATTCTTCTCACGTTCAAAAGGTGTGAAGAGATGCTCCATAAAGGTTTCGCTGATGCCAATCCCATTATCTTCTACGGAAAGCTGGTAGACAATATGGTGGTTGGGGAGAGCCTCTAATTCCCTGACATGCAGCGCAACATTGCCTCCGCTGTTGGTATAGGTGATGGCATTGTGGGCAAGGTACATAAGAACCTGGCGCAGTCTGCCATGGTCGCTGTAAACGTTAGGATGCATGAGGGTCTGTGAATCCAAGGTAAAAGTGATTTTTTTATCCGCAGCTTCGTTCTGCAGCGATTGATACACATCTTGTACAATATCATACAAGTTGCATTCACTTTCTGTAATAGTGATTGCGTTTGATTCGGTCCACGAAATCTCCAGCACTTTCTCAATCAGGTCTAATAACTGGTTCCCTGCTGTTTCAATTTTACCTAAATAAGCAAGTGCGGCTTCATTGTCCAGGGCTTTCTGCCGGGCAAGCGCTGTAAACCCGAAGATTGCATTTAAGGGCGTGCGCATATCGTGGGACATATTGGAGAGAAAGGTATCCCTGGCAACAATCGCCAGGTTTGCTTTGTTTAAGGCATCTTCGAGCAGCTGCTTTTGTTCCATCTCGCGGCGTACCTCCAAATCTACCCGGCGGTAACCCATGACAATCTGGGAGACTTTTTCGACTTTCCCAACATTGACAATGCGCAGCTGCAGGTACTGCAGCTCTCCGTTATTGATGACGCGGTAGTTTATGTAATAAGTTTTCTTCTCAGACAGTTTCCCCCGGATATATTCAGGATTGGTAAGCTGAGAGACCATAGCGCGGTCTTCGGGATGGACCCATGTATCCGCATAGTTAGAGACATACCATCGAAAGCCTATGATATGGTATCTGTCATCAAACTGGCGTTTGGTCCGGCTGCTCAGGCGGTAGGGGAAGATTTTATCACTGTCTAAATCGGCATAGAGGATGGACTCATAGTTGACGCTGAGCCCTTCGATAACTTCTAAGCGTCGTAAATGCTCCTGATGGATCATTTTCTTTTCCTTGTCATATGCCTCAATCAGGTTTTGCATTTTCTTTTCTTTCTTATCAATCAAAGCGGCGCGCTCCAATAAATATTGGTTCTTTTTCGCAGTCGCATCGGTGAGGAATACATAAAAAATGCCGCCAAGCTCATCGACTTCCAGATAATGCCCGAAATCTTCAATCCAGCAGATAGAGCCGTCCTTGCGTATGGAACGGTATTCCACATAATCGAGGTCGTACTGGCTGTCTGAAATCTGCTTGCGGATGCTTTCTTCTACGGCATCCAGGTCATAAGGGTGCACGATGCCCTTAAAGGAATTTCCAGTTAATTCCTTGAATTCTTTTAATGTATTGCATCTGAAAATGCGCACCACTGCTTGGTTGGCATATATAATGTCTTCATCGCCTTCTGCGCGGTAGATTAAAAATCCGCCAGGCATCTCGTCCATGAATTTGATAATTTCCTGAGCCCTGCGGATATCTGAGGAGTTCAGTGAACAAGATGCATCAGAATTCCCGCTGATTCTGGCAAGCTGGCTGGCATCCATGGAGGCGCTCTCGGGGATTTCAAACAGGGTCAGCAGGTATTCTATTAAGTTGTGGTCCAATAAAGATTCATTCATCATGACATTCCCTCTGGATTCTTTATGATAATGATAAATTTTATCATAAATTGGCTGTTCTGTCATTATTTGGACGGATAAATTTAAAAAAAAGTGCCGCAATCGCGATTATTATATGATATGATTTACTTATTTCCTCAGCAGAAGCTAAGTTTTTGCCAAAGAAAGCAGACAACACTATTGACAGCAGACAACTAAGGTGGTATGATAATAATATAAAATAGCTGTAGGGAAATCAGACAGGATGGTTCTGCAGCCATCAAAAAGGAGAGAGAAGCGAATGAGAAGTGATAATGTGAAAAAAGGGATGCAGCAGGCGCCGCACCGTTCCCTGTTCAATGCTCTTGGGTTTACCAGGGAGGAAATGGATAAGCCGTTGGTGGGGATTGTAAGCTCGTACAATGAGATTGTGCCGGGGCATATGAACCTCGACAAGATTGTAAATGCTGTGAAGATGGGTGTAGCAGAAGCTGGGGGCGTACCAGTAGTATTTCCGGCAATTGCGGTTTGTGACGGAATAGCCATGGGACATATGGGAATGAAGTATTCCCTGGTGACCAGGGACTTAATTGCCGATTCCACAGAGTGCATGGCTCTGGCACACCAGTTTGACGCGCTGGTGATGGTGCCCAACTGTGATAAAAATGTGCCGGGGCTTTTGATGGCAGCGGCACGTGTCAATGTGCCGACTGTATTTGTCTCCGGTGGTCCTATGCTGGCCGGGCATGTGAAAGGGAAAAAGACCAGCCTGTCCTCCATGTTTGAGGCAGTCGGCTCTTATGCAGCAGGCACGATGACCGAGGAAGACGTCTGTGAGTTTGAGGAAAAAGCCTGTCCTACCTGCGGCTCCTGTTCCGGCATGTATACGGCAAATTCCATGAACTGCCTGACCGAAGCATTGGGTATGGGGCTGCAGGGGAACGGCACGATTCCTGCCGTATATTCTGACCGTCTGCGGCTTGCCAAACATGCGGGCATGGCGGTAATGGAAATGTACCGCCAGAATATCTGCCCCAGGGATATCATGACCAAGGAAGCTGTCTTAAATGCCCTGACCGTGGATATGGCGCTGGGCTGCTCTACCAACAGTATGCTGCATCTGCCGGCAATCGCACATGAGATTGGCTTTGATTTTGATATCGGATTTGCCAATGAAATCAGTGAGAAAACGCCCAATCTCTGCCATCTGGCGCCGGCAGGGCCGACTTATATGGAGGACCTCAATGAAGCAGGAGGCGTATATGCGGTCATGAATGAACTGGCAGAGCTGGGGCTGCTGCATCTGGATTGCATGACAGTGACAGGCAAGACTGTCGGGGAGAATATCAAAGGGTGTGAGAATAGGAATCCTGAGGTCATCCGTCCTCTGGATAACCCCTACAGCACGACTGGCGGGCTTGCGGTATTGAAAGGCAACCTGGCTCCTGAGGGCAGTGTCGTAAAGCGTTCCGCCGTAGCTCCGGAAATGATGGTGCACGAAGGTCCGGCACGTGTATTTGACTGTGAGGAAGATGCGATTGCGGCAATCAAAGGAGGAAAGATTGTTGCGGGCGATGTGGTTGTCATCCGATATGAGGGGCCCAAAGGGGGACCGGGTATGCGTGAGATGCTGAACCCGACGTCTGCCATAGCAGGTATGGGGCTTGGTTCCACAGTGGCTTTGATTACAGACGGACGTTTCTCCGGCGCCAGCCGCGGGGCTTCCATCGGGCATGTTTCCCCGGAGGCGGCAGTAGGTGGGACAATCGCGTTGGTGGAGGAAGGAGATATTATCAAAATCAATATTCCTGAGATGAAGCTGGAACTGGATGTGCCGCAGGATGTGCTCGATAAGAGGAAAGCGCAGTGGCAGCCCCGGGAACCGAAAGTGACGGAAGGATACCTTTCCCGCTATGCGCAGATGGTGACCTCTGGCGCTAAGGGCGCTGTCATGAAAAAGGAATTGTAATATCGGTTATAATAAAAAATGGGGAAAATATAATATATCTTGACGGAATGTTTTTTTCCATGTTATCCTTGAATTCCAGAATATGCTATTTTGGCACAGAGTTGGAACGAAAGGATGGAAAAGGTTTATGAAACTGAAAAGGACAGTTAGTTTACTGATGGCAATGCTTTTGGCGTTACCGACAGGCGTATGTGGTTCTGTGGATACTGCTTACGCTGCCGGCAGCGGAAGCGTTGCCATCGCTGCGTCTGCCGCAGAGGAGGGGATAGGCAGGTATTACTTTAAGCAGCTTCCAGAAGAGGCGAAGGGATTGTATCTGGCAATGTATAATATGTATGAGCAGGGGATTTTTCAGACGGGGATTGGGGAGTATGACCTGGTTGCCAATGGGCACGTGAGCCAGGAACAGCTTGAGGGGTATGCCTGTGGGAATATGACGCTGCTCAATTATATGGGAGCTGCAAGAGATGCGTTTTATGCGGATTACCCGGAGATTTTCTATGTGGATTTTTCTCTGCTCACGCTGCGGGTAACGCAGAAAGCAGGGAAATATTGCGCATATCTGGGACCGGGGAGGAAAGACAATTATTTTGTGAGCGGATTCGAAAGCAGAGACGATGTAGAGGCTGCGCTTGCAGAGTATAATGCCAGAATGGATGAGATCTTAAAAGGCGCGCAGAAACTTACCCCGGACGATGGAAAGAGCGTTGAGGAAAAGAAAATTAAGTACGCCCATGATGAGATTATCTGGCATACTTCCTATCGGCTGGAAAATACCTGTAAGGAAGGAAATGGCGGGCATATCCGCACAGCGTATGGCGCCTTGGTGAAAGGGGAAAGCCTCTGTGAGGGATATGCAAGGGCGGTGAAAGCAGTATTGGACCGCATGGACATTCCCTGTGTCCTCGTACAGGGCGGATACCAGAGCAAAGAAGGCAATTTTGAGCCGCATATGTGGAATTATGTACAGGTCGGCGGCGAATGGTATGGGCTGGATGCCACGATGGACGACCCGAAGTCACCGTTGCCCAGTGAAAACGGCGTGGATGGGCTTGAGAGGTCGGACTATCTCCTTGTTGGCGGAGATGTCATGGGTAAAAGGCATGTGCCGGACGGCGTAATGTCTGAAGCGAATTTTGAATTTTCTTACCCGGAGATTGCAGGTCAGAGCCCATTGTTTGATGAAGTATTTAACAGCAATGGCCTGAAAGTCGAGTACAGCGAAGAGGGGACGGATGGAGACATAAAGACCGGAATTTATAAAGTGAGCTACAATGGCATGGGAGCTGCCAAGACGATGGAAAGCGGCAAATATATGCTGATGAAGGAGACGAAGTACTATCCTAATACAAACAAATGGGAATATGGGAGCTGGGCGTATGTTTTACCGGATGTTTATATGATGAAAGATACGGACGAAGAAGCTGTAATCAGCGTTCCCAGCGCTCAGTATGTGGAATTTGCCATCACCAGCAAGGCGCCGGGCAACTATAATGGAAACGAAGGGGGGAGTCTGGAAAACTTATATTTCCATGGAGACCCGCTGCTGTTCGATGCATATACAGAGATATTATATAATCCCAGCGGCACGTATACACCGCCTCCCTATGTGAAGAAGGCAACGCCCGCCAATACCTCAAGGATATATATTGGCAAGACGCACCATATCACGCTCCAGTATGATGAAGTCTTAAAACTGGCAGAAGGGGTGAAAGAAGCGGGAATCAACGTCTCAGTCCCCCGGCAGGATAATACGGCTCTGGAGCACTGTAAGATTGCCAATTTTAAATGGAATGGCACGGACACCGTGGAGTTTGATTTTACTCCCAGTAATATGTGGCTGGATGATACAATCAGCTATTTTTTTGAAACTACAGGCCTGATTGGCGTGGATAGTGAAAAGGCGCCCAAGAGCATCAGCTATACAGCCGCCCATAAGAAGTCAATCTGCGCTTTCCGTGCACAAGGGTATTACATCAATTTATTTGGAAGACCGCAGCTTTTGGAAAGTTCCGACCTTTCTAAGAAAAATCTCGAAGAGTGGAAGACGGAAGATGGAGAGGGCGTTACCCCTGATATGGTGACGGGGCTTACGCTTGTGACGACTTCTCCTTCCCCTGCACAGACAGATACCATGAATGGTTTGATTGGAAATGAATTAACGCAGGAGCAGGTACTTAAAAGTGAGACTTATAATATCAGCCTCATCACCTGTAATAAGAATATCGTCAGCCTGGGCGACTCTGTCAGGCTGTCTGTTGGATTCCCTGTCGGTTATGGTCCCGATGACGAAGGCGTTACTTTTAAAGCATACCATTTTAAGAAGAACCGATATGGGGAAATTGTGAAAGTGGAAGAGGTGCCCTGTGTGATTACACGTTATGGCCTGGTAATAACCTGCAAATCTTTCAGCCCATTTGCGATTGTGGCAGTGAAAGACGATGGCAGGAATCCGGATAGTTCCAAGTCCGTAATCTTGTCTAATTCCCAGGGTGGACAGATTACTGGAGCAGAAGGCATCCTGACGCTGAAAGCAGGAGAGAGCAGGACATTGAATGTAAAGGCTGAACAGGGGTATGTTATTGATTCGCTTGTGGTAGGCGGGAAATACCAGCAGATTACGGACAGCAAATCTATGACAGTGGAAGCTGTCTATGGGGAGTTGGCTGACGGCGATATCATTGAGGCACAGTTTGTGGCTGAAACTATCCGCCAGAAGGAAGAACAAAGAGGGGAATCCGTTGTAATGCCCACGCCTAAACCTGCCCAGGTAAGTCTTGATAAATCATCGTTGGAGGTACAGGTAAATAATAGTTTTGAGATTGTCTCTAAGGTTACAGGGGAATCCGATAACCTGACTTATCAGTGGTATAAAGATGGTGTTTTACTGCCAGGGAAAAAGAAAGCAAGCCTCAAAATCCAATCTGCTGCGGCAACAGATTCCGGCAGTTACACCGTAGCAGTCACGACTGCTGCCGGGGCTGCCAGTACAACTGCCGAGAGCGCACCTTGCAGAGTTATGGTAAAAACGCAGCAGACACAGACGCAAACCCAGATTCCCAGCCTTGCCAAAGTAACCGGACTGAAAGTGTCCTCTGTAAGCACAGACAAGGTGACGCTTAAGTGGAAAAAGGCTGACGGTGCGGACGGTTATGAGGTATTCCGGTATGATGCGTCAAAGAAGCAATTCATAAAAGCCGCAACGACTGAAAAATTATCTTTTACCGATAAGAAGCGGTCTGCCGGAAAGCCTTACCGATATAAAGTAAAGGCTTATAAAACGGTAAACGGTCAGACTTACTATGGCGCTCTGTCTGCAGAGCTGAAAGTCCTGACGAAACCCAAGACGCCTGCCAATGTAACTGCGGAACGTCTCACAGAGGCAGCGGTGCAGATATCATTTCAGTCTGTAAGCGGTGCAGTTTCCTATGAAATCTATAAATACGATAAAGGAAACAAAAAGTATAAGCTTGCTTACAAGGTCAAAGGCAAGAAGCTGTATCGATATAACAGCAGGAAGAAGAAATGGACTTATCTGCGCAAAGTTAAGAAATCGTCTGGCAAAATCACAGCCAGGCTGACAGGCATGGGGCAGGAAGAGGGCAACCAGAAATATTACATCAAATCATTTGTGTCGAAAAGGGGTTATGTCTCCAGATACAGTGCGAAGAGCAAGGTTGTAAAAGTGAAATAGCAGGAGAAATGCCATGTTGAGAATCGGATGCCATCTGTCCTCCGCCAAAGGCTATCTGGCCATGGGGCGGGAGGCAGTCGGAATAGGAGCTAATACGTTTCAGTTTTTTACCAGGAATCCCAGGGGCGGCAAGGCGAAAGAGTTAGACCTTGCCGACGTTGGGGAATATCTGGCATTTGCCGGGGAGCATGGGCTTGCGCAGATTCTTGCCCATGCCCCCTATACCTTGAACGCATGCTCCAAGGATGAGGGGCTTCGGCAGTTTGCCTATGAGACAATGTGTGATGATTTAAGCCGTCTTTCGCATATACCCGGGAGCATGTATAATTTCCATCCCGGAAGCCATGTGGGGCAGGGGACGGAAGTGGGAATTTCCTATATTGCGGATATGCTGAACCGTATCAACGAGCAGGAATTTTCCACTGTCATCCTCCTGGAGACGATGGCGGGCAAGGGCTCGGAGGTAGGAAGGAATTTTGAGGAATTGCGTGCAGTCATTGATAAAGTGGAAGACGATGAGAGGCTCGGCGTATGCCTGGACACCTGCCATGTATTTGACGGCGGCTATGATATTGTGGGTGACCTAGATGGGGTGCTGGATGAGTTTGACCGTGTCATTGGCCTGGAAAGGCTGAAAGCCGTCCATATCAATGACAGCAAAAACCCCCTCGGCAGCCATAAGGACCGCCATGAGAAGATTGGCGAAGGCCAGATTGGGCTTAATGCTTTCGCAGAGATAGTGACACATCCCAGGCTGACGAATCTTCCGTTCTATTTGGAGACGCCGAACGACCTGGACGGCTATCAGGGAGAAATTGAGTTGCTGAGAGAAATGGCTTCCCGCCAGCAGAGGTAAGGGAGGCGAGAGAAAGCCGGGGCAGAAGGAGGGATATGCATGAATGAGACGTACCGCAAGTATTTAGCATATGTGAAAGAATACCTGACAGAGCATAAAGGGATTGAATCGCCCAATCCCCTTCATCCGTTCCGTTCCAGATTCCAGCACAGCATCCGTGTGCTGCACTGGTGTGAACGTCTGGCGCAAGGGTTGGAAAATGTGGACAAGGAAGCGCTTTATACAGCAGCGATTTTTCATGATATCGGTTATGAGAACCGGGATAATGAACACCATGCCCAGCGCAGCGTGCGGGCGTTCCATGCCTATGCCAAGGAGCAGCAGATGGAGGAAAGTTTTTATCGGAAAGTAGAAAGGCTGATTGCCTGCCATTCCGATAAGGACCGTATGCGGGATGCAGATGCCAGCCTGGAAATGGTATTGCTGATGGAGGCGGACCTTCTGGATGAGGAAGGGGCGATGGGGATTGTCTGGGACTGCATGACGATGGGCAACGCCCATGCCTCCAGCTATGCCAAAGCTTATTACCACATTATGGAGAGTTCCAATAAAGAAGAACCCAATCCCATGGTAACGAAGCGTGCCCGGCAGTTCTGGGAAGAGAAGAAGGCGATTGTCGCCAGATTTTCCAAGCTGCTGGAGGATGATTTGATGATTGGCAGCGAATATTTTGATATATAGCAGAAGAAATATGGCAGACAGAACGTTTGTTTGAAAAAATCAATGAAATTAGAAACATTCGCTTTACTTCTTCCATTGTATTTGGTATACTTGTTGAGGGAAATTCCCCAATAAGTAAGGATATAAAGGAGGAATTGCAAATGGTAAAGGCGATTGTAGGTGCAAACTGGGGAGATGAAGGGAAAGGCAAGATTACCGATATGATGGCGAAAGAGGCAGATATCATTGTGCGCTTTCAGGGCGGTGCGAATGCCGGGCATACCATCATCAACGATTATGGGAAATTTGCATTACATACGCTTCCGAGCGGTGTGTTTTACGGTCATACCACCAGCATTATCGGCAACGGCGTGGCGCTGAATATTCCTGTGTTGATAGAGGAAATCCAGTCCATTGTCGACAGAGGCGTTCCCAAGCCAAAGATTCTGGTGTCGGACCGCGCGCAGATGGTAATGTCCTACCATGTATTGTTTGACCAGTATGAGGAAGAACGGCTGGGCGGCAAATCTTTTGGCTCTACAAAGTCTGGAATCGCGCCATTTTATTCTGATAAATATGCCAAAATCGGTTTCCAGGTCAGCGAGCTGTTCGATGACGAGACCTTAAAGGAAAAGACAGAGCGCATCTGTGAGATGAAAAATGTCATGCTGGAGCATCTGTACCATAAGCCTCTGCTTCATCCGCAGGAACTTTTGAAAGAACTGCAGGGATACCGGGATATGATAGCTCCCTATGTCTGCGATACTTCTGCTTATCTGTGGAATGCTATCAAAGAAGGGAAGAATATCCTGCTGGAGGGACAGCTTGGCTCCTTAAAGGATCCGGACCATGGAATCTATCCGATGGTAACGTCCTCTTCCACGCTTGCCGCTTACGGCGCAATCGGAGCGGGTATCCCGCCTTATGAGATTGGCAAAATCATCACTGTCTGCAAGGCATACTCCTCAGCGGTAGGGGCGGGCGCTTTTGTCAGTGAGATTTTTGATGAAGAGGCAAATGAACTGAGGACCAGAGGCGGAGACGGCGGAGAGTTTGGCGCGACAACCGGACGCCCCAGGCGTGTGGGATGGTTTGACGCGGTTGCCAGCAAATATGGCTGCCGGATGCAGGGGACGACGGATGTAGCGTTCACGGTGCTGGATGTCCTGGGCTATCTGGATGAGATTCCGGTGTGCGTGGGGTATGAGATTGACGGCGAGGTGACGACGGAATTCCCGCCAACTGTGAAGCTTGAGAAAGCCAAACCGGTGCTTGAGACGCTTCCGGGCTGGAAGTGCGATATCCGGGGAATCCGCAGATATGAGGACTTGCCGGAGAACTGCCGGAAATACATTGAGTTTATAGAAGAAAAAATCGGATTCCCAATTACCATGGTATCCAACGGACCGGGAAGAGATGATATTATCTATCGGTAAATCGGAGGGGCAGAAGAGAAAGCTATGATAAAAAATGTGGTTTTTGATGTGGGGAAAGTTCTCTTGGATTTCGACTGGCAAGGATTCTTTGAGAGACTCCAGTTTACGCCGGAAGTGTACGAGAAAGTAGCGGACGCGACTGTCAGGTCAGCGTTGTGGAATGAATTTGACCGCAGTAAAATGTCAGATGAGGAGATTCTGCAGGGATTTCTGGAAGGCGCGCCGGATTGTGAGGCGGATATCATGCGTTTTTGGGATAACCTTGGCAATGCCATGAAACGCTATGACTATACGCCATCCTGGATTGCGGGCCTGCAGGAAAAGGGATATGGAGTGTATCTTTTGTCCAATTATCCCAGACGCCTCTATTCGCAGAGCATTGAGGAACTCTCTTTTGTGGAGGATGTGGACGGCGCGGTCTTTTCTTTTGAAGTCCAGGCAACGAAGCCGGAGCCGGAAATATATGAGGCGTTGTTTAAGAAATATCAGTTGGAGCCTACGGAATGTGTATTTGTGGATGACAACCGCAGTAATATTGTTGCCGCCAACCGTCTGGGGATGGCGACCATCCATTTCCATACAAAATCCCAGGCGGAAGAAGAACTGAGGAGCCTGGGAGTGTTGTATTAGAGTTCTTGCTGCTGACCTGAGTTTTTTTTCACCCACTTGTAGATGAAGCCGTAAAGCCAAATCAGAATGGGCAGCGCCATGCTGGCGAACAGCGCAGCCATGAACAGCGGGAAGAAATTTTTGCCCAGGAGAGCCAGAACAAGGGTTGCAAGATACAGTCCCACCAACAGGACAATGCCCAGGATGGCGAGGATTTGTCGTGATTTTTTCATAGGGTACTCCTTAACTTAAATGAATTTACATGTTGTAGCCATATTCAGAACCTCAGGGGATTTGTCAGAGCAGTCTGGTGATTTCCATGGGGTTCTGAATATTTGATTTCCGCGAAAGCCGTAGGGAAACGCTGATTAAATCAGTATTTCCTTGGATTTTTAAGCGGTACTTTGGTTACTATGATAGACGGTTTGCGCTTG
>CANOHX010000071.1 GCA_947565885.1 uncultured Lachnospiraceae bacterium | reverse complement strand
CGCCCCTCGTGTAGGGGCGAGAATTGAAATTCATTATCGGCTTCTTCGGTAACTGCCTTTCCCGTCGCCCCTCGTGTAGGGGCGAGAATTGAAATCCAGTTCTTTATGATGAGGAACGCACCTGCTGCGTCGCCCCTCGTGTAGGGGCGAGAATTGAAATATGTCCTCTGCCAACCCATAAAACATCAGATTCAGTCGCCCCTCGTGTAGGGGCGAGAATTGAAATCCATTATCGTATTTGAATGCGCATGGCCCTATATGTCGCCCCTGGTGTAGGGGCGAGAATTGAAATATGGATTTTCATGTCCACACCTGCATTGGAGATGGTCGCCCCTGGTGTAGGGGCGAGAATTGAAATAGAAGAGTTTTGCCGACAGGTTGGGAATCACAGACGTCGCCCCTGGTGTAGGGGCGAGAATTGAAATCATTTGCTATGGAATCGAATAAAGGCTTTAAATGGTCGCCCCTGGTGTAGGGGCGAGAATTGAAATCTTATAGGTTACATAGTCATGGATGGTGATTGCGTCGCCCCTCGTGTAGGGGCGAGAATTGAAATTGACTGCACTTGTTTCTGGTTTATTTTCACAGCGTCGCCCCTGGTGTAGGGGCGAGAATTGAAATAGGAAGCTGTCCGCCAGTTCCTCTATATTCTCTAAGTCGCCCCTGGTGTAGGGGCGAGAATTGAAATGTGTCGCCCTCCGCATGGGTGGTGGAGCCGGTTGGTCGCCCCTGGTGTAGGGGCGAGAATTGAAATGCTTCCGTCAAAGTGATTAGCCACAAGGCTGCAGGTCGCCCCTGGTGTAGGGGCGAGAATTGAAATCGCTTTCTTCCAGTTCACCCGCTGCGCCGTCCAGTCGCCCCTGGTGTAGGGGCGAGAATTGACGAGTTTGGGTTTTAATTCACATTTTTTGAGGTAGTAATTACGAAGAACCGGATTTTTGTCTTCTTCCATGCGGGATGTGCCGCTGCTTTGTAAAGCCAGTGTATGAACCACCCGCCTGGCTATGGCGGAGTCCCTTTTAGACATATGGGTTTTTGTGCTTTCAAATTTGCCGGATTGTTTTACTGCAGGATCAAGGTCAAAGTAGGCAAAAAGCTGTTTTGGCTTGGAGAATGCAGAAAAATTGCCTATCTCTCCCATGAGGGATACAGCGGATAAGAAACCAGCGCCTTTGAACGTTTCAATCAAATGGATCTGCCTGACAAAGCCGGTGGCTTCATTGGCATCAACAAGCTCATTTACCTGTTTAAAGCATATGTAAGTCCAAAGCGGGCAGTGGATTTGATGGCATCAATAATCTCTTGCCGATCTGCTTCAATAAATTCAGCCGGAGAGGTATACGTCTCCAACAGTGTAAGCGAAATATTGTGGCCTGAGGGAAGCTTTTAAAGCAGGTTTCAATATTAGAGAAGGTAAGCCAGTAGGAGCAAAAGCACTTGATAATATTTGTATGCTCTTAGATATGCAACCGGGGAATATTTTGAAATATGTGGAAAACGAAGACACGAAAGACTATGTAAATTAGAAGTTATAAAACATGAAAAAAGATGTATTGTAGATGCTGATAAAACATGATATATAATGTATAATTATAAGTGTCAAGAGGGCAAGTCTTGACAGATGAAAGGGGAAAAAAGCATGATGAAGGTTCTTGACAGATGAAAGGGGAATAAAAGCATGATGGAAGTATTAGATGAAATGGCAATTAGCGCATGAGTAAAAAAGATAAAAAAGAGATTGACAAATCCCCCAAAGGGGCATATAATTTCAAACACGATAGAGGACCACATGGGGCTGAACCGTCTGGGTGGTCCTCTTTTTATCTAAGGAAATGCTGATTAAATCCGTAGTTCCTTAGATATTCCGTTGGATACGCTTGTATTTGCAACGAAATTATTACGAAAAGAGGTGGCTTCTATGGCAAAAAGTGCAACGAAGGACATGACAGTGGGGTCCCCAATCCGCTTGATTCTCCAGTTTTGTATACCGTTGTTTTTTGGAATGTTATTCCAGCAGTTTTACAATATGATGGATACGCTGATTGTCGGTCAGTTTTTGGGGGTTTCCGCCTTGGCATCCGTGGGAGCTACCGGCTCTATAAATTTTATGATTATCGGTTTCTGCATGGGAGTGTGCAATGGGTTTGCCATTCCGGTGGCGCAGCGGTTTGGGGCTGGCGATTACCATAGCCTCAGAAAATATGTGGCGAACAGCGTGTGGCTGTCTATCGCTTTTGCAGGAGTGATGACACTGGCGGTCTGTGTGCTTTGCCGCCAGATTCTGTTGTGGATGAATACGCCCCTGGATATCATAGATGGCTCTTATAGCTACATATTTGTAATATTTATGGGGATACCGGCAGTGTATCTGTACAATTTGCTGTCCGGCATTATACGTTCCCTGGGAGATAGCAAAAGCCCCTTGCTTTTTTTAGTATTTTCTTCTATATTAAATATAATATTGGATGTTACGCTGATTTTGGCATTTCATATGGGAGTGGCAGGTGCAGCCTGGGCAACGGTGATTTCCCAACTGATTTCGGGAATTGCCTGTCTTTTCTATATGATGCGGCGGTTTGATATATTAAAAATGACTAAAGACGAATGGCGCATTGACAGCAATTGCGTGGGAATTCTCTGCAATATGGGTATTCCTATGGGACTGCAGTATTCGATTACGGCGATTGGCAGCGTAATCCTGCAGACTGCGGTGAATAGCCTGGGTTCCATATCTGTTGCCGCAGTTGCAGCGGGCAGCAAAATCAGCATGTTTTTTGCTTGTCCATATGATGCCATGGGTTCCACGATGGCAACGTATGCCGGGCAGAATGTAGGGGCAGGAAAGCTGGATCGTATTTCCCAGGGCATGAAGTCTACCTGTCTGTTGGGGTTAGGGTATTCTGTTTTAGCTTGCTTGGTGCTGGTTTGTTTTGGCGGAACGGTTGCCTTGCTGTTTGTGAATCCTTCGGAGACGCTGATTATCCAGCAGGTATCTTGGTTCCTTGCGGCAAACTCCGCATTCTTTTTCCCGCTTGCCTTGGTAAATATTGTGCGTTTTACCATCCAGGGGCTGGGATTCAGCCGGTTTGCAATACTGGCTGGGGTATGTGAGATGGCGGCGCGCAGCCTTGTGGCAATGGCGCTTGTGCCTTTATTCGGGTATGCGGCAATTTGTTTTGCCAGCCCTGCGGCATGGATATTGGCGGATTTGTTTTTAGTACCTGCATACCTGTATGTGATGAAAAAGCTGCGGCAGCAGGGTCTTGCAGAATCGTAGCCTTTCAGAACAGTTTGTAAGAATCTTAATAAATATTAATAATTTTTTTATGAAGGAAAGGTTGATTTTTTCCACAGGTGCATCATATGATGAAAGAGGAAAGTTACTTTTGATGTAAGGAGAGATAAGATGGAAAAGCATCAGGATACTTATGAGAGAAAGATTAGTAAAGAACAGAACAGGAAGTATAGACAGAAAAAGAGGTATATGCAAAAAAGGCTGATTAAGACCTTTTTTATACTCTTGGTGATGACTGGGATAGGGATTACGGCGGTAGCCCTCATTCCCAAAGGAGATAAGGGCAAAGTCTCCGGGCAGGGGGATTCCCTGCAGACCAGCGCCAAGCCGGTGGAGAAGAAAGAGGCTTCTAAGGATTTGGGGCAGGAAGAGCCGGACGTACAGAAATCGGAGGAAAAGAAAGACAATGCGGATGAAGTGCGTGCGGCAGTAATTGCACAGGCAGATTTGCTGGCAGCCGGATATGATTATGACAGCGCCATTGAGACTGTGAAGAGCTTTGACGGCTATGAGAGGGATTCGGAGCTGACAGCCAAAGTTACAGATTATGAGAATCGGAAAGCTTCTTGCGTTCCTGTGGATATAGACAAAGTGACCCATGTATTTTACCATTCGCTGGTGGTAGACCCGGAACTGTGTTTTGCCAACCAGGATACGGACCCCCAGGCAGTGGGCAATAACCAGTGGATGACCACCATTGAGGAATTCAACAAGATTACCCAGACGATGTATGACGAAGGGTATGTGCTGGTGGACTTACACGACATGGTCAAAGAGACGACGGATGAGAATGGGAATGTGCGTATTGAAAAAGGGGAGATTATGCTTCCGCCGGATAAGAAAGCTTTTGTGCTTTCCGTGGATGACCTCTCTTATTATCACAGCTATGATGGTTATGGCTATGCCTCCAAAATGGTTTTGGACGAGAACGGTAAGCCCAAATGTGAGTACATACAGAGGGATGGCACAACCGTTGTGGGGGATTATGATGTAGTTCCTCTGATGAACAAATTTATTGAGGAGCATCCGGACGCCTCTTATCATGGGGCGCGGGGGACGATTGCTCTGACCGGCTACAATGGCATTCTGGGTTACCGGACTGATATCAGCTACCAGACAAGACCGGCGGATATGAATGCGGATAAACTCAAATGGTTAGAAGAACACCCGGATTTTAGCTTGGATGCGGAGCGTGCGGAGGCGAAAAAAGTGGCAGATGCCATCAAGGCGGAGGGTTGGAAATTTGCCAGCCATACTTGGGGGCATTTGAAAGTGGGCGAGGCATCGATGGAACGTCTGCGGGCAGACACAGAGAAATGGAAAGAGAATGTGGAGCCTCTGGTGGGAAGCACCGATACGATTATTTTTGCCCATGGGCAGGATTTAGCGGAGTGGACCACTGGATATACGCCGGACAATGAGAAATATAACTATCTGAAAGCTCAGGGATTTAATTATTTCTGCAACGTTGATTCCCAGCAGTATGCCGTGCAGATTACAGACAGTTATTTCAGGCAGGGAAGAAGGAATTTAGACGGATACAGGATTTATTATAATTCCATTGGCGAGATGGATAGTTTGTCTGATTTATTTAATGCATCAGACGTCATAGACCCGAAGCGTCCTCCAGTGCCGAGATTGAATTAAATAAATGGATGATTTAACATAATCAGCGCAAGGAATGAGAGAAATCTCATTCCTTTTTTGAGTAAAAATACGGATTTCGGGAAAAATAACAGCAGGAAAATGCAAACAGGAGGAGAAATTATGTCACAGACAATCGGGACGCAGAGCATCCAGTTTGACCAGGCGCCCTATATTCTGGGCAGCGCCAGCATTGTGGGTACCAAAGAGGGCGAAGGGCCGCTTGGGGAATTGTTTGACCTGGTCGGGGAAGATGATAAGTTTGGAGAGGACACTTGGGAGGAGGCGGAAAGTACGCTGCAGAAAGAGGCAGCTGCCATGGCGATTGGCAAGGCAGGGCTTTTGAACGAGGATATTCGCTATATTTTTGGCGGCGACCTTCTTGGGCAGAACATTGCCACGACGTTTGGACTGATGGAATTGAATATACCGCTGTTTGGTTTGTATGGAGCATGTTCCACAGCCGGGGAATCCCTTGCCCTTGGCGCGATGGCGGTGGCGGGCGGATATGGCGACCAAGTGCTTGCCGTAACGTCTAGCCATTTCGCCAGTGCAGAAAAGCAGTTTCGTTTTCCTCTGGAATATGCCAACCAAAGGCCGTTGTCGGCAACTTGGACAGTGACGGGAAGCGGGGCGTTCGTGCTTGGCAAAAAGCGCAGTAAACTGCGGATTACTGGAATTACGCCGGGGAAAGTCGTGGATTACGGTATTAAGGATTCCATGAATATGGGGGCGGCGATGGCGCCGGCAGCGTGCCATACCATACGCCAGAACCTGATGGACTTTAACCGCAAACCGGAAGATTACGATAAGATTGTGACCGGAGATTTAGGTAAGGTTGGGCAGGAAATCCTCTTTGACCTTTTGAAAGAAAAAGGGTTTGATATTTCTAAGGTGCACATGGACTGCGGGATTGAGATTTTTGACAGCGAGACACAGAATACCAATGCTGGCGGCAGCGGCTGCGGATGTTCTGCCGTGACGTTAAGCGCGTATATTTTGCCCAAGCTGGAGACGGGCGCCTGGAAGCGGGTGCTTTTTGTGCCGACCGGGGCGTTGCTGTCGACAGTGAGCTTTAACGAGGGACAGAGCGTGCCAGGAATTGCCCATGGCGTTGTCATTGAACATGCCAGTTAATTCACAGTTCCATGGGGCTGAAAATTTTTAGGACAAGGAGAAGAAGTATGGATTATGTAAATGCATTCTGGGTAGGCGGGCTGATTTGCGCGCTGGTTCAGATTCTGATGGAAAAGACCAAGATGCTCCCAGGAAGGATAATGGTCCTGCTGGTCTGCAGCGGAGCGGTCCTGGGCGCTGTGCAACTGTATGAGCCCTTTTTGGAGTTTGCCGGGGCGGGAGCCAGCGTACCTCTGTTGGGATTTGGAAACGTGCTCTGGAAAGGTATCCAGAAAGCTGTGGATTCCGATGGCTTTCTGGGAATCTTCATGGGAGGCTTCACGGCAAGCGCGGTGGGAATCTCCGCAGCGTTGATATTCGGCTATCTGGCAAGCCTCATTTTCCAGCCCAAGATGAAAAAATAAAAAATAAGTATAAATTAGAAAAATTTGTCCATAATGGATAGAGAAAAGAAAATTTTTTGCAAAGGAGATTTTATTATGAAACAGTTAAAAAAAGTGCTGATGGGCTGTCTGCTCATCCTGGTGTTGGGAAGTGTTACCGCTTGCGGAAATAATGATAACGCGGATAACAATACGGACAATAATACGACAAATGATGTGACGAACGGAACAGACGACAATGATACTGGAACGAATGATACGAACATGAATGACACCAATACGAACAATACCAATACGAACAATACCGACACGAATAATGCCAATGACACGAATAACAACGATGATACTGCTGGTAACGGTGCTGGCGTGATAGACGATGTGGGTGACGATATTATTGACGGCGCGGAAGATATCGGCGAGGATGTCAAAGATGGCGTGGATGATATGACAGATGAGAACGGTGCAGGAAACGATAACAATGCAGATACCAATAATAAAAATAATACGAACAATACCAACAAGAACAATACAACCAAGGAAACGCCAAATCCGTAAAATGAAGTAAAAAGAATTCAAGACCTCACGAAGAGGCCTTGAATTCTTTTATGTACACTCGCAGAGGGATAGTGTTATCGCTATTGCAGCTTGCAGACCGAGGTCTGCAAAACGATAACGCGAGGCACATACTTATTCATCTATACTGTAATTAGGTGCTTCCTTAGTGATATGGATATCGTGTGGATGGCTTTCCTTGAGGGAAGCGGCGGAAATCTTTACGAATCTCCCGGTTTCTTTTAATGTCTCAATATTGACAGCGCCGCAATAGCCCATGCCCGAGCGCAGACCGCCGATTAACTGGAACACAGTATCTTCTACGGAACCTTTATAGGCAACGCGTCCTTCTACGCCTTCCGGTACAAGTTTTCTTGCATTTTCCTGGAAATAACGGTCTTTGGAGCCGTTCTCCATAGCAGCGAGGGAACCCATGCCGCGGTATACTTTGTATTTTCTGCCCTGATATAATTCAAATGTTCCCGGGCTTTCATCGCAGCCGGCAAACATACTTCCCATCATACATACGTTAGCCCCGGCGGCAATTGCCTTAGTCATGTCCCCAGAGTATTTAATTCCTCCGTCCGCGATAATCGGGATGCCATATTCCTTAGCCACTTCATAGCAGTCCATAATCGCGGTAATCTGAGGAACGCCGATTCCGGCGACAACGCGTGTGGTGCAGATGGATCCCGGTCCGATTCCCACTTTTACAGCATCCGCCCCAGCCTCAATCAAAGCCCTTGTTGCCTCGCCGGTGGCAATGTTTCCGGCAATCACCTGCAGGTCAGGGAATGCGGCTTTAATACGCTTTACAGAATCAATAATGTTGCGGGAATGTCCATGGGCGGAATCCACAACAATGACGTCGACTTTGGCTTTTACCAGCGCATCCACGCGCTCCCGCATGTCAGCGGTAATCCCTACGCCCGCGCCGCAGAGCAGCCTGCCTTGCGTATCCTTGGCGGACAGTGGGTATTTAATCTGCTTTTCAATATCTTTGATGGTGATGAGTCCTTTCAGGTAGAAATTATCGTCTACAATCGGAAGTTTTTCTTTCCTTGCCTTGGCAAGAATCTTTTTTGCCTCCTCTAAAGTGATGCCTTCCTTTGCGGTCACAAGGTTGTCGGAGGTCATCGAATGTTTAATTTTCTTGGTGAAATCTTCCTCAAACTTTAAGTCGCGGTTGGTGATGATTCCCACGAGTTTGCCGTTCTCCGTGATAGGAACGCCGGAAATGCGGAACTTAGCCATTAGGTTGTCTGCATCCTGCAAGGTATGTTCCGGGGAAAGAGAAAATGGATCGGTAATCACACCGTTTTCAGAACGCTTTACTTTGTCGACTTCTTCGGCCTGGGCTTCAATGGACATGTTCTTATGTATAATGCCGATGCCGCCCTGGCGCGCCATGGCGATTGCCATTCTGTGTTCCGTGACGGTGTCCATGCTTGCGCTCATCATAGGGATGTTCAGTTTTACTTTTTTCGTCAGATTGGTAGACAGATCTACCATATTTGGTGTAACTTCGGAGTATGCAGGGACTAACAGCACATCGTCAAATGTAATTCCTTCGCCGATAATCGTACCCATTTTTTCTTCCTCGCTTTCTTATAAGTTTTTTATTATTCCCACGATTTTAACAAAAAAGATGGCAGCTGTCAACGACTGAATGAAATTATTTTTAAAATTTAGTTTCAGTTCAGCACACGCCATTCGCAAAGTTCTACGCTTTGCTTCGGTCGTTGCTAAACAGGTGCCACTGGCACTTAGCAACCTACGGTGCTTTCCCGCTGCTTTATCTTATTGAGAAACCCATAGGGCGCTTAGCACGATTTTTCCCAATTTATCTCGGCTGGCTGAACTGTTGATAAAAATTTTTATTGTGGAAATTCATGTTTTTGCTTATAATGGGAACAAGACAAAAAATGGAGATTTTAAGGAGGTCATATGGAATTTCGACCCTGTATAGATATCCACAATGGACGAGTGAAGCAGATTGTAGGGGGCAGCCTAGAAGATGCGGGCAGCCAGGCAGTAGAGAATTTTGTCGCCGAGCAGGATGCCGCTTTTTTTGCCAGGCTGTATCAGAGCCATCAAATCAAAGGCGGTCATATCATTCTGCTGAATCCTGTGGGGAGCGAATATTATGAGGCGACAAAGGAGCAGGCTATGCAGGCGCTGCGGGCCTATCCTGGCGGAATGCAGGTGGGCGGGGGGATAACCCCTGACAATGCGGGGCAGTTCCTTGCGGCGGGAGCTAGCCATGTCATTGTGACTTCCTATGTATTTCAGGGCGGCGTGGTGCGCTATGAGAACCTGGAACGCCTTGCCGCTGCCGTGGGCAGGGAGCATCTGGTATTGGACCTGAGCTGCCGTAGGCGGGGAGGAGATTATTTTATTGTGACGGACCGCTGGCAGAAATTTACACAAGAGACAGTAACGTTGGCTTTGTTGGACAAATTGTCACAGTATGCGAATGAATTTTTAATACACGCGGTAGACGTGGAGGGGAAAGCTAAGGGGATTGAACAGGATTTGGCAGCGTTATTGGGAGTATGGGGGAAATTGCCCATCACTTATGCCGGGGGCGTGGGCAGCTTTGCGGATCTGGAATTGCTGAGGGAACTTGGCAGGGGACGGCTGAATGTGACGATTGGCAGCGCCCTTGACCTGTTTGGCGGGGATATGCAGTTTGAAAAAGTGCTTGATTTTTGCGATGAATAGCTGCCAAATTGAATTAAGGGAAATCGGCACTGCTTATGAAAGGAGGAGGCATATGAGGAGAAGAGGATTTAAAAGCGTTAGACTGATGGGGAGAACGGCGTCGTTCATGGCGGTGTGCATATTAGTTTTCATGCTCTCTGGCTGCGGCGGCACAGTCTATGATGATTCCGCGGCTGAGACGGAAAGTGCGGAGATTGGCTTTGAGGATTACAAGGAGGATATGGATGTTGCCATGGACGAAATGGCAGAAGCGGAGGCGGTGGATACTGAGGGGGGAGGGGATGCTGATTCTGTAGGCAGTAAGGAGGAAGATATTCCATCCGTGCAGGAACAGGACAAGATTCTGGTTTATACCGGGGCAGTGTCCATGGATACGATGGAATTTGAGGATACGGTGAATGCTTTTAAGAAAGCCGTGGAAGAATATGGGGGATTTTTGGAGAATGAACAGAGTTATGGTGCGGGCAGCAAATATGCGGAGGAAAGTTTTTATAGCGCCCAAAATCCCAGAACGTTTCAGGCAACCGCCAGAATCCCCGCGCAAAAGTACCAGGAATTTATGGATAAGGCCCAGGGGCTGGGCGTGGTAACAGAGACCAGTTCCCAGGTGACGAACATGACCAGGCAATATGGCACCCTGAAAGCGGAACTTGAAATTTATGAGACAGAATATCAGAGATACTTGAAGATGTTTGATGAAGTGACAAAAGACAGCGCCATGCTTGCCATCCAGGAAAAACTAACCGAACTGTCGCTTGAAATTGCAAGGACAAAGAGCGAGATGGCAGTGATAGATACAGATGCCACGTACAGCACAGTGGAGATGAGTATTCAGGAGGTCACAGCCTTTGAAGAGAAAGAATCAGGATTCTTCAGTCGTCTCGTGAAAGTGATATCAGAGAGCTGGCAAGGCATGTTAAGCTTTTTTGAGGCTATCTTGTTCTTCTTTATCCTGAATTGGTATAAGCTGTTGCTGTTCATTCTGATTATCTTCTTCATCGTGAAGCTTATCAAAAGGTATCAAGTTAAGAAAACACAGGAGAGGCAGCGGCTCATGCAGAATTATCAGGAAAAACAGCAGCAGAACCTACAGGGAGTCCAGTCCCAGGAAAAACAGCAGCAGAACCTACAGGGAGTCCAGTCCCAGGGTGGACAGCAGAATGCTCCGGCAGAAAACCGGGAGGGAAAAGGACCGCACGAAACTGGAAAAGAATAGAGGAAGAGGAGAACCATAAATATGAGCAGTTATACGAAGCAGGACATTATCCGCATGGTAGAGGAGGAAGACGTTGAGTTCATCCGCCTGCAGTTTACGGATATGTTCGGAACGCTTAAAAATGTAGCGATTACCAAGAGTCAGCTGGAGAAAGCTTTGGACAATCGGTGTATGTTTGACGCTTCCTCCATTGAGGGATTTGTGCGTATAGAAGAGTCGGATATGTATCTCTATCCTGATTTAGATACGTTTGCAATTTTTCCGTGGCGTCCTCAGCAAGGCAAGGTGGCGCGCATTATCTGTGATATCTATCGCCCGGACAAGACGCCGTTTGAGGGGGACCCGCGCTATATATTGCGGCGGACGGTGGATGAGGCGGCGAAGCTTGGCTATCATCTCGATGTGGGACCGGAGTGTGAGTTTTTCCTGTTCCATACAGATGAGGACGGAGGTCCTACCACAGTTTCCCATGAGCGGGCTGGATTTTTTGATTTGGGCCCGGTTGATTTGGGGGAAAATGCAAGGCGTGATATGGTGCTGACGTTAGAGGAGATGGGGTTTGAGATTGAATCTTCCCATCATGAAGCGGCTCCGGCGCAGCATCGTATAGATTTTCGCTTTGATGAAGCCTTAAAGACGGCGGACAATATTATGACTTTCAAGCTGGCGGTGAAGACGATTGCCAAAAGGTTTGGCCTGTTTGCCAGCTTTATGCCTAAGCCGAAATATGGCATCAATGGTTCGGGGATGCATCTCAATATATCGGTAACCAAGGATGGCAGGAACATTTTTGCCGACCCGCAGGATAAGCGGGGGCTGAGTGAGGAGGCATATTATTTTATCGGCGGTCTGATGAAACATATGCGGGGGATGGCGGCGGTGACCAATCCCCTGGTAAATTCATATAAACGTCTGGTGCCGGGATTTGAGGCGCCAATCTATATTACCTGGTCGGAGAGCCATAGGCGTCCTTTGGTCCGCATACCGGTGGAGCGGGGCGAATCAACACGGATTGAGCTGCGCAGCCCGGACCCGGCAGCCAATCCTTACCTAGCCCTCGCCGTGTGCCTTGCGGCTGGTCTTGACGGCATAAAGAATAAGATACTGCCGCCGGACCCCGTCAGCGCCAGTGTAATGGAAATGACGGAAGCTGAGAGGGCGTCCCTTAATATCGCAGCATTGCCGGCGGATTTGAGCGAGGCGGTCGGTGAACTTGAGCGGGACCCGCTGCTGCGCAAAGTGCTGGGGGCTCACATTTCTGAGAAATATGCAGAGGAAAAGCGTGCGGAATGGGAGGATTACTGCAGACAGGTGACTGGATGGGAAATTGACAATTATCTCTACAAGATATAGCTTGGAGGAAGTGTTTTGATTAATATAATTGTCGCATTTCCCAGACCGGAAAATGCAAAGAGCATAAAAAGCATATTGGTGAAGAACGGATTTGGGGTAAACGCTGTGTGCACGGCAGGCTCAAGGGTCCTGCAGCACGCAGATATGCTGGGGGAGGGAATTGTGGTATGTGCCGGGCGGCTGCAGGATATGACATATACGCAGCTGCGGGAAGATTTGCCGCCGCATTTTCCAATGCTTGTAGTTTCATCCCCCAATCAGAGGGAGGATGGGACGAGGGATAACGTGGTGTTCCTCACAATGCCTCTGAAAGTTCATGAACTTGTGAGTACCTTGGAGCTGATGTCCCATGGATTTGTGTGCAG
>CANOHX010000070.1 GCA_947565885.1 uncultured Lachnospiraceae bacterium | reverse complement strand
GTGATAAGCGCATCCAACACCTGAAACTGATAGCCTGGATAGATGAAGATATCGGTCCATCCCTGGCAGGGACGCACCCATAGCCTTTCTTTGCCCTGCTGCCCTCTTCCTGTCTCTGCCTGTAACCTTGCCGCAGCAGACTCCACAGTACGGCAGCTTGTAGTCCCCACGCAGATGACCCTGCTGCCCCTGCGCTTCGTCTCATTGATAATCCCCGCTGCCAAACCGTCCAGTTCATAATACTCAGAATGCATATGGTGCTCCTGCACCTGCTCTGCCTTGACCGGACGGAATGTGCCAAGCCCCACATGCAAGGTGACTTCCGCTATCTCAACGCCCTTGGCACGGATTTGGCCTAAGAGCTCCGGCGTAAAATGAAGCCCTGCCGTAGGCGCTGCTGCGGAACCATCGTGCTTCGCATAGACTGTCTGGTAACGGTTCTTGTCTTTCAGCTGATGGGTAATATAAGGCGGCAGGGGCATTTGCCCCAGCTGGTCGAGGATTTCCTCAAATATTCCCTCGTAAGTAAATTGAATCAGACGGTTTCCATCCTCCACGATACCTATCACCTCGCCGATAAGAAGCCCGCCTCCGAATAAGATGCGCGTGCCCGGTTTCGCTTTCTTCCCCGGCTTCACCAAGGTCTCCCAGATATCATTTTCCCTGCGTTTGAGCAGGAGAATCTCTATCTTTGCCTGTGTGCCTTCCTTTTCCCCAAACAGCCGTGCCGGAATGACCTTCGTATTATTGATGACCAGGCAGTCCCCCGGGTTCAGGTATTCCAAGATTTCTGAAAAATGTCGATGCTCCAACTCCCCGCTGCTTTTCCTTAATACCAGCAGCCGGGAACTGGAGCGGTCCTCTAAGGGATCCTGGGCAATCAGTTCTTTGGGAAGGTCATAATAAAAATCTTTTACATCCATGATCGTCCTTACTTTCTGAGCTCAATTCCCATCTCTTCCAATGATTTCAAAATCTTATTCATGGCCGGTACATAATCCGCCTCTTCCAAGGTCTTATCCTTAGCCCGGAAAGTCAGGGAATATGCCACAGACTTAAATCCTGCTTTAATTTGCGCGCCCTCATAGAGGTCAAACAGTTCATAGCTTTCGAGGTATTGCCCGCCTTTGGTGTCAAATACTTTTTCCACCTCCCCTACAAGGATGTTCTTGGGCATTACCATGCTGATGTCCCTGTTAACTGCTGGAAAACGTGCAATTCCCTGGTACTTCCGAGCAAAGCTTGCCCTGGACACAATTTCCGGCATATCGATAACCGCCACATAGACGCGCTCCTTTATCGAATAATTGTCTGCCACCTGGGGATGTATCTCGCCAAGATATCCCACATTCCTGCCATCATAGATAATATTTGCCTGCCTTCCCGGATGGAGGAACGGCTTTCCTGCCTTGGGGTCATACGTTTCCTTGCCATGCATCCCTGCCTTGTCAAAGAATTCTTCCACTATTCCTTTCATAGCATAGAAATCACCATCCCCATACATGCCAAGCGTAAACTGCATCCGCTCTTCTGGCAGTTCTGTCACCGGTACCTGCTTGGGCAGGTAAATGTTCCCCAGTTCATAAAGGCGTACATTCTTATTCCGGCGGTTATAATTGGTGGCAAGGGAAGTCAGCATCCCATTCAAGGAAATCGTACGCATAATGCTGAAATCTTCTCCCAGAGGATTGGAAATCACAACAGCCTGGCGCAAGACGCTGTCCTGAGGAATCAGCAGTTTGTCAAATACTTTCGGGCTTTCAAACGAATAGCTCATTCCCTGGCTGAAGCCACAGAATTCTGCCGTATCCCTTGCCACTTTCTCAACCCTCAGCTTGAATGATAATTTTCCGGTCGTTGCCTCCCCGCTGGGCAGAGACGTAGGGATGTTATCATATCCATAAAATCTTGCCACTTCCTCTGCCATATCAGCCAGACATTCCAAATCCTGCCGCCAGGAGGGAACAATCACCTCATCCTTTTCGTAATCATATCCAAGGTCAATCTTTTTAAAATAAGCAATCATATCCTCCTTGGAAATCTCCGTGCCCAGCAGACGGTTCACTTTCTTATCGTCAAAAGGAATCCTCCTGCCCTCTTTGACCTTGCCGTAGACGTCCACCACGCCGCCAATGACTTCGCCTGCGCCCAACTCTTCAATCAGCTGACAGGCACGGTTGATGGCAGCAATGGCATTGTTGGGATCCAGCCCCTTTTCAAATTTGCCGGAGGCGTCTGTACGCAGCCCGACTTTCTTGCTGGAAAGGCGGATATTCGTGCCGTCAAAACATGCCGCCTCAAAGAGCATAGTCTGCACGCTGTCAGTAATCATGGAATTTTCACCACCCATGATGCCGGCAATGCCGACTGCTTTCTCCCCATCGCAAATCATCAGCACCGAATCGTCCATCGTGCGCTCCTGTCCGTCTAAGGTCACGAATTTCTCACCTTTGCCTGCACGGCGCACGACAATTTCCCTGCCGGCAATCGTGTCCAGGTCGTAGGCGTGCATGGGCTGTCCGTACTCTTCCATCACATAGTTTGTGATATCTACAATATTGTTAATGGGACGGATGCCTTGCGCTGCCAGCCGGCGCTGCATCCACTTGGGTGAAGGGGCAATCTTGATGTTTTTGACAACCCTCGCACAATATCTTGGGCAAAGCTCCGTATCTTGAACCGAAACTTTGATGTAATCATTGACATCCTCAGCGTTGCCGGTATCAGGAACTACCGGCGGCTTAAACTCCTTGCCAAAGGTAGCGGCAGCTTCCCTTGCCAGCCCCAGCACGCCGAAACAATCCACCCGGTTGGAAGTAATCTCATACTCGAAAACCACGTCGTCTAGCCCCAGGGCTTTGATAGCGCTTTCGCCTACCTCAGCATCATCCTCAAAAATGTAAATGCCGTTTTCCGGGGATTCTGGGTACATCTCCCTCGTAGAACCAAGTTCTTCGATGGAGCACATCATGCCGTTTGAGGGTACGCCCCTGAGTTTTCCCTTTTTTATCTTGATGCCGCCAGGCGTTTTCTTGCCGTCATGGCCGCCTGCCACACGTCCGCCGTCAAGCACAACCGGCACTTTCTGCCCCTCTTTGACATTTGGCGCCCCTGTGACAATCTGGATATCTTCCCCGCTGCCCACATTTACCTGGCAGACTACCAGCTTATCTGCATCCGGATGTTTCTCAATTTTGGTAATCTGCCCGACCACGATATTTTCCAGATCGGCATCTAATTTTTCAAATCCTTCTACCTTAGAACCGGAAAGCGTCATTGCATCCGTATATTCCTGCGCCGTCACATCCAGTTCCGGGACATAGGCCTTTATCCATGATAATGATGTGTTCATATTATCTAATCCTTTCTTCTATTTTAATCTTCGCCTTTTGCATTAAATATTTTAATTTTATATCAGCAAGGACAATTTGCTTCCTGCGACCCTCTTAAAACTGCTTTAAGAAACGGTCGTCATTCTCATACAGGAGGCGCATATCGTCAATCTCATATTTGAGCAGCGCGATACGCTCCAAACCTACGCCAAAAGCAAAACCGCTATATTCCTCCGGGTCGATGCCGCTCATTTTCAGCACCCGCGGATGCACCATGCCACAGCCCAAAATCTCAATCCAGCCGGAACCTTTACAGAAACGGCAGCCTTTGCCACCGCACTTAAAGCAGGTCACGTCGACCTCGGCGCTCGGCTCTGTGAATGGAAAATGATGGGGACGGAATTTAACCTTGGTATCTTCTCCAAAAAGTTCTTTGGCAAACTCCGCCAGCGTCCCTTTTAAATCTGCAAACGTAATGCCCTTATCCACCACCAGGCCTTCAATCTGATGGAAAGATGGGGAATGCGTGGCATCCACCTCGTCTGAGCGGAACACGCGCCCTGGCGCGATCATACGGATTGGCAGCTTTCCTTTCTCCATCTCGCGCACCTGTACCGGTGAAGTCTGGGTACGCAATACAATCTCTTCATTGATATAGAAAGTATCCTGCTCATCCTTTGCCGGATGGTTTGCCGGAATGTTCAATGCCTCAAAGTTATAGTAATCGTATTCCACTTCCGGTCCTTCCACGACCTCGTAGCCCATGCCGATAAAAATATTTTCTACCTCTTCCAGGGCAATCGTATTGGGATGGCTGTGCCCTATTTTATTCTTTTTCGCCGGGAGAGTCACGTCAATAACTTCCTGCTTTAATTTCAGGTCGCGCTCCGCTGCCTCTAATTTAGCTTTCGTCTCCTCTATCAGCTTCTCAATGCTCTCCCTGGTTTCATTTACCAGCTGACCCACCATGGGGCGCTCTTCCGGCAGCACATCTTTCATGCCCTTTAATACAGCGGTCAGTTCGCCCTTTTTACCCAAAAATGCAACTCTCACATCATTTAACTTTGCAAGACCGTCAGAATTTTGGATTTCACGGATTGCCTCAGCTTTAATCTGCTCTAGTTTTTCTTTCATAATGTCCTCCTTCTTACTAAAGAAAAAAGTCCCTATGCATTCGCATAGGGACGGATTCTTCCGCGGTACCACCCTGATTCCCGGAACTCATTTTCTTCCGGGCGCTCACTTTGCGTAACGTGCAAAAACGTCATACCCTACTTCCGGCTTCGCTATAGCAGCCATATTCAGATATGCAGCTCCAGCGGGAAATTCAAGCTCTGCCTTTTCTTAAGGGAACTCGCAGCCAATGGTCCCCTCTCTCTGTAAGCAGTACAGGCTCTTCTTAGGTACTGGCTTGCTGCCAACCAGCTGCCAATGCCTGAAACGCCTTCTTTGCCTTTCATTATCATTCGGGTATTATTCTAACATGAGTGCCTGCAAACTGCAAGTGTTTTTTATCAAATGTTCTGGTAACCGTCCCGTTCTTTCAGCATCCGATAATCCTCATAAATATTGTTGAATTCGGCACACACCAGCAAAATATAGATTCCAAAATAGAGCCACAGCATCACCAATATTATCGTTGTCAGGCTGCCATACATGGAAAATCCATTGAAATAGTCTACATAGATAGAAATCCCAAACGACAGGAGCGCCCACCCCACAGCCGCCATAACGCTGCCAGGGAACTGGCTCTTGAATGTTGCTTTCCTGTTCGGCAGCATTTTATAGAGGACGGCAAAGAACAGGATTAAGATTGCCAGCAGTATCAGGGAACGTCTCTGCAAAATCCAAAACGTTATGTCTGATATGATAGGAAAATACTGTGCAAACAAATACTGGAGGCTGTTGCCAAATACCATCAAAGTCAGCGAAGCTACAATAGCAATCACCAGCAGCAAGGTATAGAGGATTGCCCGAAAACGCAGGAAAATCCAATTCCTCGTCTCCTCAATATCGTATACGCTATTCAGCCCTCCCATCAGGTACTGGATTCCCTTGGCAGCAGACCATACTGCCACCACGGCGGCAACCGATACCAGCCCGACGGAATTATTGTACATCTCATGGATAATACCAATCAAAAAAGGTGAAATATAGGTCGGCATGACCTTATTGACCATATCAAGTATCATCCCTTCTGTCACCGGCGTATACTGCACCAGCGAAATGAACAATATAATAAACGGTATCAGAGACAATACGATGAAAAAAGCTGACTGCGCGGCAAATGCGCTGATATTGTCTTTCTTGCATTTTTCCAGGAAGGCGCGCGCCCTCGCAATTATTTTCCAAATCATTGTTTTTCCTCGTTATAGATATTTTCTATTTCAATATCATGGTAAAACTTTGTCAGGATATCCACATAATTCATGCCCGCTTTCGCCATCCCATTCGCTCCGTTCTGGCTCATGCCTATCCCATGTCCATAGCCGCCGCCGTACACGGCAAATCCGTCCTCAATTGGCGTTATGCTGCAGTATGCGCTGGGCAGCAGCGCCATATCTATGGGATTGCCGTTTTTATCCGTCACTTCTGAAGCGGCAACACCAAGCACTGTGCGCACATTGTACTCAGAAAACAGAAGCACATATCCTTTCTCATAGGAAATCTTAAGCTGTTTTATCGCGCCAGAGCTGCAGCGCTCCTCCACGGTAATCTGCTGCGGCGCGCCAAATCCTGCTAAATCTGCCGCAAAACCGGCCTGCCCCCCATCTTTGATAATCTGCACATTGGCAGCATTCGCCTCAAACCGCGCTGCAATGGCAGCATTGACTTCTTCCAATTTCTCTTTCAGCAACAACTTCGCCGTCCAGCGGAAACAAGCGCCTTCACTGTCATAGGCAGCCACTTCCTGATTCTTGATGAATGCTGCAAACTTCTCCTCATCAGAGATATCAGGCTCACTCCCGTCCGAGAGAAGTGAAATACCCTGCAGATAACCCTGAGATTCCTTAGCCTGTTCATTCCACACATTCATATCTCCCGACAATCCGCAAGATGTAGAGAAATAATAAGCTTCTGCGACCTCACCCTGATATTTGATGACCTCTCCCACCGTATCGTCCACCGCAAGATTCGTCTTCTCATTCTCCTCCTGCTTATTATATACCTGATAACTGGTGCTGTCATTCACATGGGCACCCAAAGGCGCATAATCTCCACGCATAAGCTGGATACAGGCATAGCTCCTGGCACAGACTGCCTGTGTGCAGAGTGCATCCCTTTCATAGGTGGCCGGCATTTCACTGGGCACTACTCCATAAAGATACTTCTCTAAGGGCAGTTCATTTACTACGCCGTACCCTTCTGGATATTTACGGATTTCCATGGTTCCACGATATCCAAGAGAGGTATGGGCCCCAGACGCATCCGAAAAATAAATTCTGCCATTTTCATCTTCGAGCTCAATTTTTACAAAATCGACATTCTTGCCAAGCAAGTCCGCCGGCTTTATCACCTGCCCCGGCTGTATCTTCTCTGTCTTATCCCCGGCCAAAACGCTTCCCGGCGCATCTACTGTCAGTATAGGATTTTCATGGTAATCCCCATTATCCGCATTCAACAGCAATACCCGAATATTTTCTACCGTTGCAGGTTCCTGCAGAATAACCCCGCATACTTGCTTCTCGGCGACCACGAAATCCGCCCTAAGATTACCAATCACCAGTTTAGACTCATCCAGTTCTTCCACAGTTCCATAAGTCTTATACACCTTCAGCTTACCGCTATATTCTAAAATCCCATAACCGGAAATCTCAATCTTCTCCTCGTCAAAACTTAAGACTGTGCCACTAATTTTATCCTCTTTCTTATAAATACCCGTCACCTTGCGGTCTTTCCACTCAATATCGCAAATTGTATCTGTTATCAGCTCATCCAGTCCCGCAATATCCAGGGAAATCTTCTGATTCTCACAAAGAATCTCAGCTTCGCCATCCTGGGCTTTATGTACAAACGCATTTTCCAACGTCAGTTCTGTCTCACATTCGCTGTCTACACCGATAATCCTGTCTTCTGCCACATACACCTGGTACATATCATAGTGATGGAAATAATTCACGCCGTCCGCCACCTGAAAATATCCCTCCTGGGTCAGGCAGTTCTGCGGGACCTTGCCTCCTTTGTCTTCATCCAAAAATACCAGGCTGACAAGCGAAACCTTGTCTACCGTATCTAACAGTTCCAGAATCTGTCCATATATCTGGTTCCACTCTGCACGTGGAACTGCTTTCCAGAAAAATGCCTCCTCATAAGTTATGTAATCCTGAACAGATAGCTGTTCCAATAATGATTTGAGCTTGCCATACGTCAGCTTGCCGTCCAGGCTCTTCACATGAAGGACTTCCTTTAATTTCTCCTCCCACTCCTTCTCGCCATAATATGTAAAGCTCAGCTGCGGGGGCAGCTCCGCCAGCGCAACATATTCACTGCTGTATTCGGTAATCACCTGCCTGGAACTTATGGCACGGGTGAGTAAAATTACCAGAAACAACAGCACGAAAAACATCAGACATAATATGTAATTCCTCTTATATTGAAATAATCTTTTTTTCATGAAACTATATCCATTCCTTGCTACATAAGATAAGGCAGAAAGGCTGCCTTTGTCCAAAGCAGCCTTTCCTCTTTTGTAATTTATCTTCCGTACATCTATATTCTTTGGTACTCTCTTCTATCTTTCGTATCCCACAATTCTTCTGTAAATCGTGCGCGGATTTTCTTTTGTAAATCTCTTTTGTATCTTCAATATTTATTCTGAAAAGTACCCCGAAATGCCGTTTCCTGCGATTTTGACTCCTAGCAAAGCTAGGTGGGTAACCGCAACCTCTCTTCTGCCTTCCGCTGCGTACTGACGGCCTGGCATCCAATCGGCAATGTAGGAATCCCATGAAAGTAAATGTAGGTTCAAAATAGCAGGGTATCGCACATCCCAGGAATACTTTCTTAACACATTTTGATTATACTCTATTATGCCCTGAACTGCAACTAAAAATTAATGTTAATTTCATGTTTAAGTCACATATATTTCCAAAATGAAAAAATGAAGCCTCCATCGTATTGCATGGAGGCTTCCAAAATCATTTATTTCCGTTGTCCGGCGTCACCGCATCGTCCGGTGAAATCTGCCCTGAGGCAACCGTAACCGTCATAATCTTCTTCGTGACTGCTTTCGGGTTAATAGGATTGGCAACGGAATACTCTATGGTATAGATTCCCGCTTTGCCAAAGCTGAATTTCTGGCACTGCTCAGCTGTCAAATCCACAAAAGCATTTGTCTCCGGCGCTTTTACCTTAATTGTTATATTGGCTGTTAAGTCCTGCCCTGACAATGTTTTCGCTGTTACGCCATCCCTCAGATTGAAGATATCATTTACCTTGGCATTTTTGGCGTCTACGACACCCAAAAGCTTCGGCGCTTTCGAATCCCGTACTGTGATGACCATCGTCTTCTTTGCCACTGCTTTCTTATTATAAGGATTGGCAACGGAATATTCTACCTGGTATGTTCCCACTTTTGTAAACTTATAACTCTTATATTTCTTCTCTGAGAGTTTCACAAACTTCTTGTAATCTGGCGCTTTTATCTTAATAACAACTTTAGAAGTCATATTCTTGCCCGATACCAGCTTAGCTTTTACTTTTGATTTCAGATTCAGGGAACCCTTATATTCCACCGTTTTCTTTTGTGCCACACCCGTCAGCTTCGGTTTCTTTGTATCTTTCACCGTGACTTTCATGGTTGCTTTCGTCACCAGCCCATTGTTGGGATTCGACACATAATAAATGAATTTATAGGTACCCAGCTTCTTAAGCTTGATAGTGCTCTTCTTATATGGCTTCTCGTTCTTGCTCTTAGGATAAATTACTTTAATCTTGATTTTATCTGTCAGGCTCCTTTTGTCAGCAGTATATGCCTTGACGTTCTTCCTCAGATTAAGCGTAGCGTTATATTCTTTCTTCACCGACTTTTTGACGCCTTTGATAATCGCCTCGCTGGAATCCACGACTTTGTAAGTCACGGAACTGCTGGCGCTGCGCCCCAGCGCATCCACGACGTTATAAGTCAGCTGATAGCTGCCAAACTTCTTAGTATCCACGCTCCCGCTGTAAGTCAGCCTCCTCGTAATATCATTGCCCAGGGAATCGTATGCCGCAATGCCCGCAAATGGGTTGAACACGGAACCATACTCAACATTGGTCTGCGCCCCTGACACATTTATGCTTGGCCTGAGCCCGCTGTAAGGGTTGCCCGCCATAGGATCCGTAGGGTCCCAGCCCCGGCTGCCGTACTTCGCTGGTATCTTGATGGCCTCCGGCTTGCCCAAGGGGTCGTCTGCAGAAGAACCCCAGAATACGGTAACCGAAGTACCCAGAGGGCAATTCTCATAAATCCACTTGGCATCTGCCACGGTCAGGCGCACACAGCCATGGCTTGCCGTAGTACCCAGTTTATTGTACTGCACGTAAGATTGGGAATTGTAATCCCCATTTGCATAATACCATACCGAATGGAACAGGACCCCTGCCACGATACGCGTGCAGTACTGTCCATAGCTCGGTCCGTCCAATACATGCCACCGCAGTTTCTGGCTGGTATTAAAGGTCCCAATCGGCGTTGCGTTACCTGTAGAACACACAAACGCCCTGTCCGGCGCCCCATTCCGATATACCGTCACAACATTGGTCGCCTTGTTAATCTTGATAGTATAGCCTCCTGCTGCCTGCGCCACTCCTTTGTCCAACGATACGGCTGACAGCAACATGATGCAAAATGCAAGTATAATTATAATGCTTTTCTTTGTTTTTCTCATATCTGCTCCTCAAACCTGTCCTTTTCTTTACAAACATTTTCTCACTAAACATCCCGCCTCTTTACACTTCCTTGCCAGGAGGGCTGTGGGATTCCCCTGATTTCAGATTCTCTGCCAAAAAAGCTCCCGGAAGCAATCTGTCCAATGTGACTACCTGATAATCCTGCTCATCATTTGCAAGAATTACCTGAAATGTCTCCATATCACAAAATTCTGCCAACACTTGCCTACATATGCCGCAGGGAGGCAGGTAATCCTTGTTGTCGCCATTGACTGCAATCGCCGCAAACTCCCGCTCCCCTTCCGATACCGCCTTACACACGGCTGTGCGCTCTGCACAGCTGGTGGCTGAAAAACTCACGTTCTCCACATTGCAGCCAGTATATATTTTCCCGCTCTTGGTAAGGAGCGCCGCTCCTACACGGAAATTGGAATAGGGTGCGTATGCAGACTGCTTTGCCTCAATCGCCCGGGCAATCAAACTTTGATAATCCATGGTTCCGCTTCCTTTCCATAAAATACTATCCTATATGCCTGCGCCTGTGCGAATAGTTTTATTTTAGTGTATTCTCTCATAAAAATCTATAGAAATCATCAACTAATCATTAAGAATTTTTAAATTTTACCAAAAACGGCGTTTCGCGCGGTTGATATTTATGGTGAACCAGACGACCACCGTCAGGAACAGCACTATCAGCGCTTTCATCAGATATGGCAGCGGCATTATGTAATCATTGACAAAACCCACCGCGCCAAAAAGAACCGCCACCGCACCTAATACAATGGTCCTCATATAAATATAATCAATGTAACCATGCACGTCACGGATAGGCTCCATGCTCCCTCCGGTAAAAAAGTTGCTCAGTTCCCCGGTCTTCTTCATTTTAAGTGAAGAATAGATGGTATAAATGCCATAAAAAAAAATTACTGCATCAAATATTATCAACATAACATTTTCCCTTTCCTAATTCGTATTTTTCTGCTATAATTTATTATAACCTTTATTGCAGAAGATTTCAATTTAAGATTTCTACAAAGAAATGATTGAATCTTTTGCCCACTTAGTGTACTATATATAGTAGTATTATAAATCTGTAATTCACAAGGAGCGATTTGAATGAATATGGAAAATGTAAAGATACTCATTTGCGATGATTCGATACTGGCCCGCAAACAGTTAAAGGATATTATAGCAGCACATGGCTGCAACAGCTTCTTGGAAGCCTCCAATGGCCAGGAAGCCATCGACCTTTATAAAGAACATAAGCCTGAACTGGTTTTTGTCGACATTGTGATGCCTGTCAAGGACGGCGTACAGGCAATTCATGAAATACGCGAGTTTGACCCGGAGGCGCATATTATCGTCGTTTCCTCCGTCGGTACCCAGACTCAGCTTAAGAATGCAATCATGGAAGGAGCACGGGACTTTGTCCAGAAACCTTATACAAATTCTGGCATCGCTGATATTTTAAAAGCGCGCTTTGAAGGGAGATAATCGTTATGCATACGCAGTTTTTTGGCAATTTTTTGCTTAACAAAGGAGTAATTACTCCAGAACAGTTGATTGATGCACTGAAAGTCCAGGCAAACACCCACAAGAAACTCGGCACACTCGCCATCCATTCTGGCTTTATGTCAGCCAGCGAAGTCGAAGACGTCTACATTACCCAGACCCATTATGATAAGCTTTTCGGCGAGCTTGCTGTTAACCTGGGATATCTCACGGAAGGGCAGGTAGACAACCTTCTGACAACCCAACTTCCGGATTATATGCTTCTGGGACAGATATTGATTGACAAAGGGCTCCTTACACATATAGAACTTGAGGACTTGATTACAGAATATAAATCCGTATATGAAATTTACGATTTGGAACTGATAGAAGAACAGCAGGACATGGTGAACAAGCTCCTGGAAGGCTTTTGCCTCCCCGAAGACCTGCCCCATTCCGAACATATCATCTCCTACCTTACGCTCTTATTCAATAATTTAGTGCGTTTTATTGGTGAGGATTTCACTACCCTGAATATCATGAATCTTACAGAGGTTCCTACTACTTTCTGTATCGCCCAGGAAATCGAAGGCAGTTTCACGTTCCTGTCAGCGCTTGATATGGACCATGAGACAGCGATTACATTTGCCAGCAGATATGTGAATGATGACTTTGTTGAATTTGACGAGTATGTACGTGCGTCCATTGAAGACTTTCTTAATCTGCATAATGGTCTGTACACCGTTAATATGTCCAATGATTATTCCATGGAACTGCAGCTGCAGCCGCCGGTTCCGCATGAAGATTCCCTTTTAGAAACAGGGCACACATTCTATCTGCTGCCAATCATGTATTCTTTTGGAACCCTTAATTTCCTGCTTTCAATAAAGAAGATGGAAAAATAGGTCAGAACATCTCATTTGTACATAAGCTATTCCCCCATCTGGCACGGAAATACAAGAAAGTGTCTTCGACACTTCAACTCCCCTAACCCCTCATTCATGAGGGG
>CANOHX010000069.1 GCA_947565885.1 uncultured Lachnospiraceae bacterium | reverse complement strand
TTTTCCTTTTGACAATGCCTGATTTCTGGTCTATGATTATTGGGAACTGTTTAGGGAATGCTGATTTAATCAGTATTTCCTATAGAAATAAGGAGGTCAGTTATGCTTTGGGATACACATATGCACACACACTTTTCCGTTGACTGCGAAGCGGACACATTGGACATGATACATGCTTCCATGAACGCAGGAGTTGACGGCATCTGCTTTACCGACCATCTTGATTTGGAAGAGACGCAGACTACGCCCGCCAGCTTCCCGCTTGACCTGTCTGCTTATTTTAAGGAAATGCAAAGCTTTCAGAAACAATTCGAAAGCAGGTTCCCCATCTATATCGGCGTGGAAATCGGCTTACAGGCTTATTTGGAAGAACTGCTGCCGAACATCATCCAGCAATACCCATTCGATTTCGTCATCGGTTCCTCCCACTGGGTAAATGGCGAAGACCCCTATTATCCAGAATATTTCGTAGGCAAAATCGAAGACGAGGCTTACCGGGAATATTTCGAATCCATACTCGAGAATCTGTCGGTCTTCGACTGTTTTGACGTTTACGGTCATCTGGACTACATCGTACGCTATGGACCAAACACCAACCAATACTACACTTACGAAAAATTTGCCGACGTGATTGATGAGATTCTGCGGACCCTGATTCAAAAAGGAAAAGGCATTGAAATCAATACCGGCGGCTTTAAATATGGACTCGGACACCCCAATCCCACAGAAGCAATCCTCAGACGCTACCATGAACTGGGCGGCGAGATTATTACCATAGGGGCTGACGCCCATAGACCGGAACATGTGGCTTACGATTTTAATAAGGTATCTGGTATACTGAAAGAAGCCGGCTTTAGCCACTACACTGTATTTTCCAAACGAAAGCCTTTGTTTCTCGCTTTGTAAAATCAGGATAAGAACCCGATGGCCATGCAGATATGGCGATTGGGTTCATTTCCCACAAAAATCTCCGTACTGTAAGTTTACCGAATAAGTTTTAAATTTTTTCCTTGCAATTTCTTGTGATTATGTTATAATAAGTATTGTTCATGCAGATATGGTTCATCGGTAGAACACCAGCTTCCCAAGCTGGAAAGGCGGGTTCGACTCCCGTTATCTGCTTGGAAAACCGCGACACACAGATAAATAGTTGGTGTTTCGCGGTTTTTTCATATATTTTCAGAAAATTAAGCAAGATTTTTAATTCTATCTCAGACCTACCTTAACTAGAGTTGTAAAGCGGACAGTCCCTCAAAGGTGACCGCCCGCTTTTTCACGTTGTTTACGGCTCTAATACCGCCGTTTTTCTGCCATCTTTCAGGCTGTATTCTTCCACCAGCCCATTATCCGCCAGCAGGAAAAACCGTTCTCCGATATAGGTACCCCGGATTCCGTAACTGTAGCGTTCAAAATCACTGCAGTCAATCTCCATAACTTTGCAGAATTCGCCATTCTCAAACTTAAACAGCAAATAGACAAATTTATTTTCGTCAAAATCTTCCGCTGTAAATCCAAAGAGATTTTTCTTAACATCAATCAGCACTGCCTTATAATTGTAAAGCGCTTCAGAATAATCATACTCTATCAGCTTCATCTTCGACTTTTCTTTTACATCTGCAGGATTGGAAATGTCAAACATGGACAATTTCAGGCAATCCGTTATCCCAGTATTTTCATCTGCTTCCATGCCAATTCCAAGCAGCAGGTTATCTGCATAAAAATGGAGGTATTCAGAAAAGCCGCTGATTTTCAGTTCGCCTAATATTTTAGGTTCCCTTGGATTCGATAAATCTACGGAAAACAAAGGATCTGTCTCCCGGAAAGTAACAAAATAACCGGTATTGCCCATAAACCGGGCAGAATATACGCGCTCATCCTTAGCTAAATCCTCGACCTTGCCCACTGCCGTCAAGTCCTCGTCCAGCACATACAGGCTGTTCGTTGTCTGAGCATCCATGTCGTCATATCCAAGGAACTCCCCGCTGATGTCGTCTATGATTTTTGTGATACTCTGGGATTCCACAGTAGTGACCAGACGCAGGTAACCCCGATACTCATTCATTGCCATATCATCCCTCAGCGTTCCCTTGACCGTACCTTTCGCTTCCTTGCGCATCTTGCCGTCTTTATAGGAATAACGGTACAGGATAGTGCTGTCCGACTTGTGCCCTTCTTCCTCATAAGAAATGTACTGCGTTTCCGCTACATAAATATTATTAGGACTCACATAAAACCTGTCAGCAGAAGTAACCAGGGCGCGGGTATCTGTAAATTTATCTGGCTGCTCCATATCCACCGATGCCATCACCAGGTAAGAAGCCGCCTTGCTCTCCTCAGGTAAGGCAATCTTATCCTCCGCCAGCGGTTCGCCGTCCAGCATGGGCACGTAAGCCCTCAAATCCTCTTCCTTTTCCGGTCTTTGGGTATTGCAGGAGGCAAAGAAATACAGGTACCCGTCAGAAATCCGTGAAGACATATAGCTGCCTTTCACCGTAAACGTATGGTACTCTTGCGGGTTTGCACGGTCAGAGATATCATAAACATAAATCCTGCTATAGGAATAGCCAGGCTCTCCGATTATATCTTCCGTAGCAGCAGCTTTATCTGTATCCGTTCCCACTGCCCATCCTGGCTCTATGACTGCAAGCTTATCTTTCCAGATATACATATCCTGAACATACTCAAAATTGCCGACTTGCGCTACTTCTTTCAATCCACCTTGCGTGTCAATAATCCTCACCATACTCCCAGAGCCATTCTTCTTATCAGCTACCCGGTAGAGATACCGACCATCGTTCTTAATAATGTCTGCTTCTTCTACCGTTTCCTCCTGCTGATTGGTCTTGCCGTAATCCTCTTCGTCAGCAGTTTCCTCGGCACTGGAATCAACGCTTCCACCCGCCTCCATATCGGAGACGTCAGCGCTTTCCTTGTCAAAAGCAGCTGCCGCTGCATCTTCTGCATATTCCATACCACCTGCTGCATCCTCGGAAGCGGCAGCATCTGCAGCATCATCAACGGCAGCATCCGTTGTGCTCTCCAAGAACGATTCCCTATAAAGTTCCTCCTGTTCCGTCCAGTATTTGTCAAAAGAACTGTACAGCTTGGCATATGTTGTCCCTTCCTCAAATCCATCTGCCCCTGATCTGGCAGACGCGTCTGACTTATCATCTGCCACCTCATCCGCCGGCATATCTGACTCCATGTCCGCTGCCCCCCCATCTGCTGCCATGTCCAGCGCTGATGTATCGGGAGCCGTATCACCTCCGTTGTTAAGCCCCACATATTTACCTGCCATAAACAGCACCAGCGCCAGGCATGCCGCCGCTGCAAAGGTTGTGCACCACCAGCCGATATGCTTTCTGGCTTTCTTTCCATTGTTTGCCATCTCCTGTTCTGATTCCTTATTCTTTATCCCCATAGGCTCCTCCTTTCCGTTGTCACACTGCTGTCTCAGCCACTCCTCCATGCGGGCAGGCTGCAGGCTCTCAGGAATTGTTTCCTCCTCGGCGCTCCTTTGCAGAAACTGCCTGATGTTGTCTTCCTCCAATTTATGATTCATTTCGCCCTTACGCATCATCACACCTCCAACTTCTTTCTCATTTTTTGAAGCGCCCTTCGATACCGCGAACGGATGGTACTGTGGTTTTTATCTAGGATTGACGCAATCTCTTCACTGGTATATCCGCCAAATACAGATAATGCCACGACAAGCCTCTCATCTTCTTTTAATTCCCAAAATACCTGTTTTACTGCCAATGAAGTGACAAAGTCCGGTTCCTGGGATATGGAGATTTCTGCAATATCCTCTTCTTTGCGGAACCAATCCCGCATTCTTTTTCTGCACCGATTCACGAGAATCCGCATTATCCAGGGAGCAAATTTCTCTTTATCCCTTAGCTGGTAAAATTTCTCATACGCAGCCAGCGCCGCATCCTGCACGGCATCCTCTGCCTCCTGACGGTTCCTCATATAATACAAAGCAGTCCGGTATAACTGCGGATAGACATTCTCATAATATTGCATGAATTCATCCATATCATCCTCAACCTCCCTTTGAAATGCATTTCAATAAATAAGAGCCTTTTTCCATACAAAATGTTGCATTAAAAAAACAAAGTGGGCAAGCCCACTTTTACCCCCTTCCCCATTCTGGGAGGGAATGTATTTTATTGATTCTGAGCCTCCTGTGCTTTCAGCAAATCTGCCTCAACCTCCTCCGCCAGGGTCACAATTTCACCAATAGCTCCTCCAACCTGCGTCATCTCCTGATTCAGGGAAATAAACAGATCTTCTGCTCGGCTGATTTTCTCCGCCTGTTCCTCAAAGGCCCCTGCCGCTTCACGGATAATATCCAGGCTGGCGTCCGAATTCCCTATCCATTCATTGACAACAGCATTTATCTGCTCTGAATATTCCTTAGCTCTATCCGCCAGATTCCGGATTTCCTCTGCAACACCCGCAAATCCTTTGCCCATCTCCCCGGCTCTGGCTACCTCTATGCTTGCATTCAATGCAAGCAGGCTTGCCTGGCTGGAAATTTCAGACATCATTTCCGTCACTGCACGATTCTGCATGGCAGACTGACGCACCATATCCGTCTGCTCCCACGCTTCGGCTATCGTTTTGCCGCCAGCCTCACCAAGCGCTGCCAACTCATCCATAATATTTTCTGCCGCTTGGATGGATGTTTTTATTTTACCTGCACTCTGATGCAAAGCATCATTAGCCTGCACAATCGCCTCCATCGCATAGCTTATATCTATTATCTGGACGCCAATCTCCTGTGTTCTCTCTGATTGGAAACTGGTATTCATTCCAATAGAATTTACCTCTTTCCCCACCTGCCGCATGGATGTTTCCACATCGGCAAAAGAATCGGCAATATCTTCAGAAACTTTTACCAGGGAACCTGTGGCAGCGCCCACGCCGGTAATTATCTGTGCAAAGGAGGCCATCATACGGTTGACGGAACGCATCACCTGCCCTATCTCATCATCGCGTTGGGACAGCCATCCCTCTTTCATCGAAATCGTACCGTCTGCTAGCTGTTCCAAATTTCCTATAATGCTATGTATGCGTTTCAGCAGCTGCCTTGTCATAAAAAAAATAACGATTAAGACAATCGCCAACACAACGGCAAGGCATATCGTCCCTGCCGAGGCAGACATATTCCCTCCTGCCACAAGCTGCAGCACCACGGCTGAAATAATTCCGGTCAGCACCAGCGGCGTAGCCAGCAGAAGAAACGCCGCCAATAACCTCTTCCAGCTCTTTCGCTCTCCTTTCACGGTCAGTTCCTCCTCAACATATTTAAATAAATGCACCATACCCTATTTATCATTCAAAAACTCCCAAAGGGAATAAATCTGCCCAAGATATTGCTCAACAAACTCTTTTGCTGCCCTGGCGTATTTCACCGCATCTTTTTCAATCTGCTTTCCATACTTTATTTCACTTTCCGGGATAAAACGCTGGTAACTTTCCCAAAATTCCTGCATCCCCTCTTTTTCTCTCCCTTTTAAGCTGTCTATCCAGATGCCAATATCCTTCACGCTTTTCTTGCTTTCTTCCAACATATGCTCAATGAGCTTGATTGGATGATTAGACAGAAAATAATTCAGCTCTATCTCGGGCAGGTATTTTTGATGTCCCAGCATAGATTTCAGTTCTTCCAGCCCCTTATTCCGGTAAACTACCGTGGAATAATCGCTGAGCAGCAGTTCTAACTGGCGGTAACAATCATAGTCCAACGTAATTGCTATTTTCCCATTGTTGCTATCCAAATCCAGCCCATTGCAGATGTCTATATAATTTAATTTCTTGTTCTGAATTTGTGTAATCTTCCGAAACTGCTTTCCGCACTTACATGCATAATCCCGCTTCCCATCCCTGTCTGGCACGACAATCCCTCCGCACGCTGAACATTTGAGATAATTGTGCGTCTCTCCGATAACCACAAGAAACCGCTGCCATTCCTGCAAATCATCGACAACCCGCAGGAGGTAAGATATCGGATCTAAGCGGAATACCATACGGTTATTTTCATTATAATGGTTGGTATGCTTATAGATGGCAATCGCCGCCACTTCCACAATACATCGTTTCTTGGGCGTCAGGCTATAGATACTGCCGGAAAAATAAAAATTCATAAGAAAACTGATGGCTGACAGGCAGCCATGGTCGTCCTTTTGGTATTTGTCCATTATTTCTCCGTTATCAACCATACAAAACAGCCAGCTGTTATTCAAAAGTGCCTTAATCTCATGAAATACTGTCTTCACTGCAGGATTGACTATCCGGAAAAACGGCGTAAACTGATGAATCTGCTCCGCCATCCGAAAATAATATGCCAGGGGATAACCAATATCATGAAATAGCGCGCTCACAAAATAACTCTTGTATATAATCTCCCTCACCATTTTTTTCCCATCTATTGTATCTCTGCCGCTTTCCGACATTTCCTCCGAAACGCTTGCCATGATATAACGTGCATATTCACCGCTTTCTTTCTGTATGCATTGGACAATGCAATCATCCAGGTGGCAATCTTTCAAAAGCAGCAGACCTAAATAGGCATTGCGGAACTGATGTTTATAATGTTCCCGGGTACGCTTCGGCGTCCCTTGTGCAGTATGTTCCAGAAAAATTTCATTCTCAATCGCTGCATAATTATTGACCAGCAGCTGCTCCATCCCTTCTATACCAATATAATAATTGAAGATTCCAAACGCATTCTCAATCAGGCAGACTTCTTCCTTGGCTTCTTCCTTGCTGTAAATTGCCTGCAGGCTCTTATAAATACCTGCGATTGCCTCCGAGGTAAGCTGAAACCGTTCCCTTACATGCTCCTCCTGCCCTGCAATTTCAGAAAAAACCCATCCTGCTTTTTCCTGAAAAAATTCATACATTTCCTTATCGTTTACTTTTATTCCCTTTTTCATTATTTACCTTTCCGATTCACGCTCACATATTCGTCCCGATATTCCTGCTGCAACGCATAGAGACTTGTATTATTTATGAGATATGCCTCATTTTTAATTATATTTGCCCTCAGCTGATCCTCCTCATACTGCTTATAACGGATTCTCAAGCTGTTTTTAATCTTATCTTCCTCCCCTTTGTCCCCTTTGTCCTTCAATTTCTCTAGGATCTCCTCTGCAGTCTCCTTCCAGTTGAACATAAAATCCTCGTTTTCTCCTGCTATCCCCCGGCAATTATGCAGGTCATTGAGCACGATGCTTACCTCCCGCTCTTCCTTATGCAGCACGTCTGCATCCGCATTCAGGCAATTTATGGTCTTCTTTATCTGAGAAGAGTCAAACGTCGTCACGTAAATCTCCTCCACCTTCAGTCTTTCCTTATCCCTAAGCCTATAAAAACCTCCAAGCAGATTCCGCTCCATCTCCGCCAGCCCCGGGGAACAGTCCACCACAAACAGATTGTTCTCTCCATCGGAAATGCATTTTTCTATAAAATCAAGCAAATCTTCCTCAAAAATAACGCTGCCGCTTTCCATATACTGTCTTAACCGCTTATGTACAAAATAGTCCTGCCTGAGAGCGGCAACCGGGTTCAGCAAAACTGCATAAAACATGCAATCCTTTCTATCCTCGGGCATTTCCACCTCATTACATACGTTTTCATAATTTGCCGGGGAATATTCATTAAAATAACGAAGTTTCTTGCCTTCTTGAAATAATACATAAGACATGCTTGTGCCCAGCCTGTCTATATCAATAAAAAACACACGGCTGTAATCTTCTGTTCCTGCCAGGCTCATCTTCCAGTTGTGTACGCAATAGGACAGCGCAACGGACGTCTTTCCCGTCCCTCCTTTAAATGAATTTACCATGATAACCTTATTATGTACTTCCTTACTCATTCCTCTCCTCCACTTTTGTATATAATTTGTGCATCTTATCCAGTGTTTCCTTATCTAAAAATTGGCACTGACGGTTGGCATTTAAGGACTTCTTAAGCATCTCGGGCTGATAAATGCTCCGAAAACGGTTTACCATATACCCGTCCACACCCTTATGCTCCCGCAGGAAGCCCATCATGCTCTGGAATGCCAGGACTTCCACCGCGCCAAACGTTTCTTTCCGTTTCCGGTCTTTTTCCAGCGCCATCAGTGGTTTCTCTGAATACTCCCATTCACCCATCCCCAGCTCAGACTGTTTGAGGTAATCAAGCAGCAAGGCAGACGGATAATTTTCTGCGCTTTCATACAGCATGGTAATAAATTTTTTCTTAAACCCAGGGTCTGCAGTAAACGATAAGACGTCTTCTGCCAGCACACGATAATGCTCGCTGCGCTCACCGTCGTCTTCCCCGGGATCCTCCACGTATACTTCACATTGGAAAATCAGTTTCCCATCTTCAAACCGGATTGTCAGATAAGGCTCTTCCTTCACATCCCCTGTCCCATTTGTCACGGATTTCAGTTCTGAAATTCCCAGCAATTCCTCCAGAAATGGTTTTAGCGCCACTGTCACAGCGGCTTTCCCCACTTCTTTCAGACATTTCTGATTGCTTTGCCGGTGAAAATTGACAACCAGCATTTCTTTGCCTGACAGCATACTCTTCCTTACCTGAAACTCTTGCAAATGATATAAATGCTGTAAAAGATTGGGATTTGAAGAAAGCAGCACGACTGTAAGCCGGGGATGTTCCTCAATGGCCCGCCGTATCTGCACCAGCAGCGACTGTTTCAGCTCGCGCGTTTGCCAGCAGGCCAGTTTTACCTCTTCCTCCAGCTGCATATGGTGTACCGTATCCCACAAAACCTCTAAGGCGCGGTCCCCACCCTGTAATTTATTGCCCAGAAGTTCTTCCAGCTTTAGGTTTTCAAAACTGATCCTCAGCCAATTCGCCTCACCTCTCCACGCCAGCAACCGCGGTTTCTGATACAGAACGCTGCTGTCCGCCAGAAAGAGCAAATCTGAATCCGCTATCATGCGTTCCACATCGTATTCCCCCTCCTGCATATATACTTCCCTGGCAAACCGAAACAGCATCTGCGGATGCTCCAAATCCATCTCCATCCTTTCCTGGAGCTGGTCTTTCAGTTCTTCTTCCCTGTCGCTGATGATATTCAATATCACTTTATGCAGCATACATGTATCGGATTCCGACAGCTTTCTTAATTTCTTAATCAACGACATAATTTCGCTCATGTCATTGATATCTACAATCGTTACCCGAATCTCCGGCATAAATTTCTGCCGTTCAATGTAGTCTAGCAAATCTTCATTTAGCAGACGGATATCCGTCAGGGAACCTGCCGTATGGTCCTTTACATTGGTAAACCAGAACTTTCCCTGCCACTTAGGAAGACTGGTATAATCCAGTTGGTACAGTTCTTTCTCCCGCAGCAAATATTGGATGGGAAACTCCAGCGTCTCTTTCGCCATCCAGGCAGTTACCGCCTCTTCCCGAAAATCGTTTTTCTGAGAAGACAGCAGTTCCCTCTTTTGCTCGCAGCTCCTCTGCTGGCATATGTAGTAAAATCCTGCCAGCGGATGGTAAAAGGGCAGCACATACTTGCCATCTTTCTCATAGCAAAATATATTCTGCAGCTTTTCTAAGAATTTCGTACCCACACACAGATAAGCGATTCCGGCATCCGCCACACATTTGCCCACTATCCTTACATATTGTTCCACAAATTCTTTCTGAGTATTGGCATAATGATACAGATAGGCTGGCGTATATTTCCTGCCACGCTCCATGGCAGACTGAAAATACTGCTGCAACGCTTTCAAATCAAGAGCCAAAGCCTCCCTCTTGTCCCCCGGAAGCCCCAAAAGTCCCATTTCTTCCTGCAGCTCCTGAAATGCCTTTTCTATTTCCGTTGTCTCAGGATATTGGAATTGCTGCACACTGTCCAGCAATAGCTCTTTCTCCTCCCGCAAAAGGAAGTCCTCCACTTCCTCCATACTTCCTTCAGGTTGTTCCTGTAAGGCATACTGGTAGGAATAGTCGTATTTCTGTTCTTCCGTTTTCTCCTGCGCACTTTCAGTCCGTTTCACACGTGATGCTCCCCGAAGGATGCCTTCAACCGTCTCATATGATACAACTCGAAATACTTCCTGCAAATCATTTTTAGATAAACAACGGATAATTCTCTCCTTTGTTTTGGATGAAAATGGTATTTTATTTTCTGCAATCCCACTCATCAGCTTTCTTTCTACTATCTGGGCATCCGAATTGCGTATCATTTTCCGCAGCTTTGTTTTAGTGATTCTTCTAATATCCGTCTCCCCAGACGTCCAGATATTCAACTGATACAGATTTTTTACTGCTTGTATGGCACTGAATGATTTGCTCTTTCCAATACAGGAAGACAGATACAACAGTAGATCCTTCACAGAAATCTGCTGGCTTTCCAACACCGTTCCCAACACTTTCCTGATACCATCATCCAACTCCCTTTCAAAAGCCGTTTCCAGGCACTGCCAAAGAACCTCTTTCTCTTCCGGAATGGCAGGGTATTCCACAAAATCTTTCAGGGAATCAATCATCTTCACACTGTCGTTGGAAAACAGCACAATCTTTGAAACTGCAGGATTATTACGAAGCGCGACTGCCCGGGAATAATCCCTGCGCTCAAACCATGCCGCTTCATACCCTTTTTCATTTTCGCGAACAAATTCATCTGCCAGCTCCCATTCAATATCCACAATTGCGATAAAATATTCCGCATTGCTCCCAACCAGGCGTTTGATATATTCCCGAATATATCTGCCAAACCATTTCTTTATATCCTTATCATTTACCTCACTCATAACAACCTAAATTCCCCTTTCTCTTCCGGCAGCGTAACCACATACCCGCTGTCAGAAAGCCGGATCAGGCAATTAATCTCATCCAGGTTATCCAGCAATGCCTGTTCATTCTGCCTGAACTCCTGAAACGGAACTTTAATATGCATCTTCTTCAATATCTGATCCATCTGATCTGTTTTCTGAATACAAATCCCATACTTCTCCTGAAGATAAAAGAGAAAGTTATCCAGATATGCGTATGTCCTATCCTCTTTTGCAAGATACATCCTCACATAAAATTCCAACAATGACGGAGACATCGCAAAAAATTTATGTTTGGAAGAACTCTTGGGAAATATAAAATCAATATCTTTTCCACAGGTGGGCAACGTAGAAGATATTTTAGTCAGAACATTACCCCCTCCAGCTTTACTTACATCAATATAGTACATAACAAATTCATCTACTGTATACTCCCCCATCTGCCCCTCCTTGGGGATGCCAAACACCTTCCTCACCGACTGGTACAAAGACACTGTTTTGGAGTACTTTGAATTAAAAACCCGTAAGACAAATTTATCAAAAAGTTCTTCATGCCCTTTACTTATCACCTGAATATCTTGTGGTCTCGTCAATAACTTTATCTTACCGTCTTTCCCCACTTCCGTTTCCAGGCGCTGAATATAGAATTCCTTTAATTCTTTTTGGAAAACAGCACGGATATCGGCATAATTCTGCACACAGGCACGGTGGTACGCTCCGCCGTCCAAAAAGTGGCTGGTGGCAGATCCCTGACACAGCATCTTACCACGGTTTGCACCGCTGACTTTATTGACTATAAACTGTATGACATAACTATTCAGCAATGTAGCCAGGTAATCATACCTCTTATAAAAATCCAGATTCAGAAAAAACTCATGTGTCAAAAGCGTATTAAGATCAGTATCAAAATTGTTGCAAACCTTTTTGTAATGACTCTTCTTGAGCATTTCAAATTCCTCACGGTTTCTCCCAACATCTTTTTTACAATCCTTTTGAAATACTTTTCCGCACATTTCGCTCAATAGATAACTGACCCCTTCGTTCCTGCCATATAGATACTGAAATAGCTGTTTTTGCAATTTTCGGTACTTTTCCTCCTGCTCCATACCAGGTATCATATGATAGAGAAGATGACGGAGCCTATAACCAGCGCTACGCAGCATCCACGGCTTTATTGGAAAATAAAAATGCTTTCCTTTATAATTAGACCTGATTAAATCCTCGCCTGCAAAACGCTGAAAAAAAATTTCAAACGAATTTTTGAGCTGTTCCTTTTTATGTTCATCCCCTTCTTCACAGCGAAATACTCCTGCTCCGTCAAAGTCATCATAAGAATACTGCTTTGTCTGTTCTTCTTCTGACGTTACAAAGAATTCAGACAAAAAATTATTTGCCAACAGAAATTTTGGTGTCTCCGGTCCCGATACCCCAATGTAAACCGCCGGACTATTTTCTTTTGTTTCTGATGTTCCTCCCATCATTAACCCTCTCTCTTTATCTTAATTGCTTTATTTTTTCCCGAAAGCACAGACTTTTTTCCCATAACCTGCATAGAAAAATCGCATAAATTGCCCTGTTCCTTGTTATGAAACCTCACCGTCATCTTCTCGTAAGAACCCTTTTTCTTCTTGAGAATCTTTCGGAAAAAGGTATTGATGGTATACTCCTCAATCGATTTACTGTTATGGCTCAGATAATAATAATCGTCCGCCATCATAAGGTAACGGAACAGCCGGTAATTTATCACCAGCGTGATAGCGCCTATTTCCCCATCTTCTCCCTCATAGACATAACTCATGGCAAAGCGGTTCCGCTCCTCCGGGCTGTGTTCTTCCTCGTCAGGGTGTTGGAAATCCAGCCCATATCTGTGCCAGATAATCTCAATCTCACCCAATTCAAATTCTGTCTGAATATCATCCCCCAGCATGGCGGGCGTGTCCACAACTTTCATGGACAAATCGCTCTGCCCCCTCCTCGTAAGCCGCAACAGCCCTCTCTTAAGACGGTACAATTCCCCTTCCTGCACCA
>CANOHX010000068.1 GCA_947565885.1 uncultured Lachnospiraceae bacterium | reverse complement strand
CCATCTGTTTTAACACGATAAGCGTTATTTTCTGCTTTAGACATAGCTATTTATTCCTTTTCCCATATTTTGATTTATCGCTTTCCCATTATACCACAAATCCAAGAGCGTGGTAATAGCGAGTTTTCCGGGCTGATTTCCTACCTTATGGATATACGGCACAGACGGTCAAAATAGTATAGATTGTTTAACTTTTCCTGTCCACTCTTATATACTAACACCAACTTTTCTCATTTCACTGCTTGCCTACATACATAGGAATAATAAGCGAAAATAAATAAGCCTACCTTATACTTTGCCGAGAACAGGTAGGCTTATTGCCAACTACGGAGGTAAACCAGTTTGCGGGCGGTTGCTCCTTTTCTGTAATATAACATTTCTGTATCTGAAAATCAACTTTTTTTAGAATCCGGGGAAATTGGTACATTATGAAATTTGCTGCAGAAAGTCTTGCGCAGACCGCCCAAGCTTTTTCCAGCCGCCGTTATCATCTTTTACTGCGGCAAATGCCTTTTCTTTTTCCAATAGTATTACTCCGGCGGTTAAATGGCGAAAAATTTTACGCAGAATAAATATTGTGATATTTAACCGCCGAAGCAATGCAACGCATACGTTTAATCTATTTCGTCTTTTTTCTTACCGTAGACCATTTTCCGTATGATTTTTGTATTTTTCCATTTGCATCTTTATAGGTTTTATATGCTCTGATACGTGCATAATACATTTTTTTTGCTTTTAAGCCTGTTTTTGTATAACTTCTCTTAGATTTGGATATGGGCTTTGTCTTTGCACCCTTAAAGTTCCTTTTTGTGCTGATCTGGACTTGATATCCGGAAGCTCCGGAGAGCTTTTTCCATGACAGCGTTAACCTCTTTCTTCCTGCTTTTGCTTTGAAAGATTTCACTTTTGATACGGATGGCTTTTTCACCGGATTTTCTGTATTCCATCTGCTTTTGTCAGCGGAAAATGTTTTGCCATCTGAACCTGTTACGACAGCATTCAAGAATGATGTATTTCCTGTTGCAGCAATCGTTATCGTTTTCCAGTCAGCGCTTGTCCCTTGATATATGATATTTTTGATGCCGGAATCTAAAAATGCATTAGCAAAAATTATTGAAATTGATTTCGGAAGATTTAATGTTTTCAGAGAAGTGCATCCTCTAAATGCATTTGGCCTTATATATTGTACCGTGCCCGGCAATATTACGCTGCTCAAGGAGCTACATCCGCTGAAAAGCCCTTCTGTGACATTTTTCCGGTCTACATTCAACTTTGCCGACTGCAATGACACACAGCCTTTAAATGCATACTCACCAAGGTTTATCAGTGAATCCGGCAAAACTACCGTTGTTAAAGCCGTGCAGCCTTCAAATGCGTATTGACCGATATTTTTTAGCCCTGCAGGAAATGAAACCGTTTTCATGGATGTTATATTTTGAAAAGCTTTTTCGTCTATTCCTGTAACTGCATAGCCGTCAATGGATGATGGGATTATGACGTCTGTAGCGGATGATGTGCATTTTGTGATTGTTATGGTGGTTTTATCGGCGTTTAGTTTGTAGGCGTATGTTGTGGGGATTTCCGGTTCCGGCACAACAGCCGTCTTTTGAACTACCCGGACTTTATATTCCGCCTGTTTTTCTCCATCTTCTGATGTAACCGTGAAAACCACATCCCCGACTCCAACCGTTGTTACAGCCCCTTCTTGCGTAATCTCTGCAATTTCCGGATTGCTGCTTGTCCAGAATACTTTCTGGTTTGTTGCATTAGATGGGATAATTTGCGCAGATAAAACAAAATTTTTCCCTACTTCTATTCTTCCGTCTTCTATGCCGTCCTCGGGTGTTACAATCCTTACTTCTGTGACGGGAATATACCCGCTTTCTTTTATGATAAATGATTTTTCTGCACTTCCAGTATAATTTCCGATTCCTGTAATCGTTGCTTTTGCTGTTCCAATTTCAATGTTATCACTATAGGAGACGATGTAATCCACATTAACGTCTAATGTTTTTTCTCCTAATTTCACAGTTACAGACGGCGTTTTAGCTGTTCCATCATAAGTATAACTGTCTCTTTCCAATATTATGGTTGCAGCAGAAATATCCGATTTTTCTTCTCCTGAAAATAAACGGAAGTCCATCCCATTATTTTTTGCATACGTCTCGGCTTCAGTTCCGGAAATACCATATATGATAAAATTAGGAATTTTCTCCAACTCGTAATATCCCAATGCATACTGCCCGATACTCGTCACACTTTCCGGAATGTTTATTCTTTTTAAATTGCTGCAATCAGCAAATGCCCCATCTCCGATGCTCGTCACGCTTCCCGGAATACTTATACTCCCTAAATTACTGCAGCCATTAAAGGCGTCATTCCCGATACTCACCACATTATCCGGAATTATTGTATTCTTACAGCCACTGATAAGTTTGTTAGTTTCTGTCTCAATAATAGCATTACAATTCTTCCTGCTGTCATATACCGGATTACCCTCTTCCACTCTTATTTCCGCCAAATTACTGCACCTACAGAATATTCCCTCCGTTCCAAAAGACTCTCCCCCCTCTTCTCCTATGCTTATCACACTTTTCGGAATGATTATGCTCTCCAAACTATTGCAGTCATCAAAAGCTCCCAATTGGATACTTGTCACACTATCAGGGATGCTTATACTCTTTAAATTTTTACAATCGGCAAATGCAAAAGTTCCGATAATTTCCACGCCATACGGAATACTGATACTCTCCAATCTGTCACAGCCGGAAAATGCCCAAATTTCTATACTCGTCACGCCTTCCGGAATAATTGTATTATTGCACCCCTTTATCAGTACGTTAAGGCTTGTCATAATAAGCGCATTACAGTTTTCTCTACTGTCATATACGGGATTTGCCGCATCCACCTTGATACTTTCTAAATTATAACACCCCTGGAACACATACGTTCCGATACTTGTCACATTCTTGGGAATGCTTATGCCCTCTAAACTCTCACAACAGCGAAATGCCCAACTCCCGATGTCTGTCACGCTTTCCGGAATGTCTATGCTCTTTAAACTGCTGCAGTACTCAAATGCTGCATCTCCAATTTTTGTCACGCTTTCCGGAATACTTACACTCTTTAAATTACTGCAATCAGCAAACGCCGCCGACTCAATACTTGTTACACTATTCGGTATGCTTATGCTTCTTAAACTGTCACAGCCGAAAAACGCATCCTCCCCGATAACCGTCACTTTGTTCCCATTAATCTCTGATGGTATTACCACATCTCCACCCTCTCCGGTATAACCAACAAGAACCTCGTCCTCTATTTGAAATACGCCGAGGCTGTCTTCCGTAATACTACCAGTATAAAAACTTGCCGCTTTTACTCTCTGGCAATCACATAGCGGCAAACATGTCAATATCATCACTGCGGAAAGAATTCTTGCAATTCTTCGCTTCCAATCTCTTTTTAATTTCATATAAATTCTCCTTTACCATAAAAAACTTTCACTTTATCGGCACATGCCAGCGCGGACCAACGCGGAGCGCAGACCAACGCAACAGATGCAAACTTCATTACTTCCACCTCATGGTGTAGTAGCCGCTCATTCCTTTCCAGGTATATGCCCTGATGTAATAAGTTCCCTCCGGAAGCGTTGCCGTAAGTTTATCTTTTCCTTTCATTTCCCAGTAAAAAGCATCATTTGCGGAAACCGTCTTTCCCTTTTCATCTACCTGCTGATAACTGCCTCCTTTTTTTATCAGCAGTTCAATACCCATACTGTCCAGCAAACCTCCTCTGACCTTGGCATTGAACAACAGAGTAATCTTGCTTTTCTCTTTTACCGTAAACTTATAATACTGGTCTTTCTCTCCGTACAGAAGATTCCTGACAGTCGCGCCTTTCTTCAGATTCACTGCTTTTTTGAGACTCTTGCCTGCTTTACTTACCTTGGACACAGATGCAAACGTGTATCTTACCTTATATTGCTGATCCCCCTCTGCAGCAATATAATATGTTCCCTTTTTCACCGCTGCCGTAAATAACATGCTGCTCTTTCCTGAGAATAAATTCGTACAAGAACCCACTTCTTTCTTCTTGGAATTCAGCAGACAGAGAGTAGTAGATGCATCATCCTCCTCTTCCAAACCGTCATCCTCATTCATATAAGCATCATACTCGTCCTTTCCCGGAATCTTGGAAGTCTTGACGTCCACCACAACATAGCCCTGCTTCGGTATCTGGATTTTATAATAAGACGTCCCATAACTCTGATAAGTGTCCTTTTTCCCATCTTTGTCAGCGTCTATGTAAGCGCCGCCCTGACCGGTCACCCACTTTTTATTTTTCATGGTGGTATCCGCAGCAGACACGGTCATGCCCAAAGCCGCCATACATAATAATACGAAAATTACTCCTGCCCAAATCTTTTTCTTCATCACTCCGTCCTCCCTTTCATAACTTCTTTTGCAAATTCTTTTTGTCTCATAACACTCCTCCTTAATTTATTACTATATATTTTATAGTTATAAATTATTATACTATAGCTATAAAAATATTACAATTAGATTATATTAATAGATAATGAATATGGGAAACGACAACTAAAAGGATATTGATATTCCAAATTCGGATTTGCGCTGCAAAGCAGCATAATTCCATAAAATAGGAGGAAAATACGATTATGGAAGATGTGAATTTTGCCCTCATCGGTCAGAGGATACGGGAAGTCCGCAATGAGAAGATGCTGACTCAAGAATATATTGCGCATAAGACCAATGTAAATGTCTCCCATATCAGTAATATAGAGACAAATAAAGCGAAAGTTTCCCTCTCGCTCTTGGTGCGTATCTGCAATGCATTGGATACTACCTTAGATTATATTCTAGAAAATGAATACCATTCACCTGATTCGGTCATTGAACATGAATTGATAAATACTTTAAAAAATATGGACAAACCCCGGCAGGAAACTTTGCTGCGGATTGCCAAGGTATTGTAAGGAAAAATCCGGCAGACACACCATAACAGCATGTCTGCCGGATTACCTTATCATTATAAAATTATCGTAGCTATCTTCTATTTACTCTCCGGCGGAACAATCTTCTCCTGTCCGCCCATATAAGGACGCAAAGCTTCCGGTATCTTCACGCTTCCATCCTCGCAGAGATTATTTTCCAGAAATGCAATCAGCATACGCGGCGGCGCTACAACCGTGTTGTTCAAGGTATGCGCAAAATACTTGCCCTCTTTGCCGGTGACGCGGATTTTCAGGCGGCGCGCCTGAGCGTCTCCCAGGTTGGAACAGCTGCCCACTTCAAAATATTTCTGCTGCCTGGGGGACCAAGCCTCCACATCCACAGATTTCACTTTCAAATCGGCAAGGTCGCCGGAGCAGCATTCCAATGTCCGCACAGGCACGTCCAGGGAACGGAACAGATCTACCGTATTCTGCCACAGTTTATCAAACCACATCTTCGAATCGTCCGGCTTGCAGACCACAATCATCTCCTGCTTTTCAAACTGATGGATGCGGTACACGCCGCGCTCCTCTATGCCATGCGCGCCTTTCTCCTTGCGAAAGCAGGGAGAATAGCTAGTCAAGGTCTGCGGAAGCTGCTCTTCTTTGAGGATAGTATCGATAAATTTACCAATCATCGAATGCTCGCTGGTTCCGATTAAGTAGAGATCCTCTCCCTCAATCTTATACATCATGGCATCCATCTCCGCAAAACTCATAACACCCGTCACGACATTGCTGCGAATCATAAAAGGCGGCACACAGTACGTGAATCCCCTGTTTATCATGAAATCCCTTGCATAGGAAATCACTGCCGAATGCAGCCTGGCGATGTCTCCCATCAGATAATAGAATCCATTGCCCGCTACTTTCCTGGCGCTGTCCAAATCCAGACCTCCAAAACGTTCCATTATCTCCGCATGGTAAGGAATCTCAAAATCCGGCGTCACAGGTTCGCCGTATTTCTGTACTTCCACATTCTCACTGTCATCTTTGCCGATTGGCACGGATGGGTCAATAATATTGGGAATCGTCATCATTATCTTCGTGACTTGTTCCTGCAGTTCCCCTTCCATCTTCTCAAGTTCTGCCAGACGCTTGGCCCCGGCATTGACCTGTGCCTTTATCTCTTCCGCTTCTTCCTTCTTCCCCTGTCCCATCAAGGCGCCAATCTGCTTGGACAGCTTCTTCCTGTCAGCCCGCAGCGCATCCGCCTCCTGTTGGGTCTTCCGCGCTTTCGCATCGAGCTCGATTACCTCGTCTACCAGGGGCAGCTTGCTGTCCTGAAACTTGTTGCGGATATTCTGCCTCACAACATCGGGATTTTCTCTTAAAAATTTTAAATCAATCATAAATTCCTCCTAAAAACATTAACATTGCATTTAAGCATTATACATCCATTTACTTCTCCAGTCCCGCCACATAACCTAAGGCATCCTCCCAGCTTTGCTGGGTCCCTCCTTAGGTTCACTCATGTCGCAACGCCTCTATCGGATTTAAGTTCGCCGCCTTATAGGAAGGCAGAAGCCCAAACAGAATACCAATAAACATGGAGAATACCACTGCCAGCACTGCTGCCGGAACGCTGATTGCCATCAAGGTGCCCGTCACCCTGGAAATCACTTCCGCAAGCACGATTCCCACAATCACGCCTACCAGCCCTCCGAGGCTGGTGAGAACGGCCGCTTCCGTAAGGAACTGCCCCAGGACTTTGCCTTTCCTGGCGCCAATGGCTTTCTTCAGGCCAATCTCCTGCGTACGCTCCGTAACGGACACCAGCATGATATTCATAACTCCGATACCGCCTACCAGCAAAGAAATTCCGGCAATCCATATCAGCATCATATTCGTGGACTGCCCTAATTTCTGAATATCTTCGGCTTTCTTCAACAAGTCGTCCGCCTTGTATTTCATGGTGTCATCCTGCACATTTATTTTGGAATTTAAGATTTCCGCCGCACTCCTGCCAGCCACTGTCATGTTATCCACACTGTCCAGCTTCAATACCGCTGACTGCGGCTCGTCGTAACTGTACAAGATTGGCCAGGTCGTATCCGGCACATACAGCGCGCCATTGTTGTTCTGCGAGTAATCGTAGTATTCTTCAATCGTATTGATAACCGGTTCAAACTGAGATGACTTTGCAATAACGCCAATCACAATAAACGGCTCCCTCTGGATTTCCAGTGTCTTCCCGATAGGTTCCTCTCCCTGAAATAACGTCTCGGCGCTGCTTTCATCCAACAGCGCCACCTTGCGGAAGTTCTTATAGTCAGATTCCGTAAATCCGCGCCCTTTCTTAATAATATAGTTACAGGTATCGAGATAATTACGGTCTACGCCATATATCCTCCCGCCAGACAATCCAGTATTCTTATAATATACCACATTATACGCTTCTCTTGAAGTGTAAAGTGACGCACCCTCCACATGTTTTAAGTCAAGCAACGATTCTTTGGTCTCCTCAGAAATAACCGGAACGCCATCGGGGATGCCATTATAATCTATCTCATATGGATAATCCCCTTGGTAAAACTGAATGTTTACCGTGTTATCTCCGGCGCCAATCAGGTTTTCTTTAATTTGTTCATTAGTTCCTTTGATTGTTGAGACAATCGCAATAATCGCTGCAATACCAATGATGATACCCAACATGGTTAGAAAAGAACGCATCTTATGTGACCACAATCCCTGTAAGGACAATCTGATATTCTCTAACATTTTTCCTCCATTCCGTGCCAGCGCTGAATTACTCAGAACTCTCCACTTTTACGCCTTCTTTTGCGTTCTTCCCATATGGGAATGCAATCTTATCTTCCATGGTTAAGCCTGACAATATCTCCACAGAGCCATATGCCGTCTTGCCCGTCTTAACATACTGTTTCACCAGGCAATGGTTCTTATCCTCTTTCATTACATACTTCCGGTTATCTTCCGTCCTGACATATGCCTTTTCGAGATAAATAGCATCCGTCTGCTGCCCCATATTATTGGGAGTCATCGTCAGATCCACATATTCTCCGTTGTGAAGCCCTTCTGTATTCTCAATATAAGCTGTGTAGGGATAGTAAGACACATTCGGATTCCCCTCTCCCCAACTCTCATAGCTTGTGGACGGATAAGTAGAAATCTCCGTAATGGTAGCCTCAAAATTATTGCCGCTCTCCCATGAATAAGCATATACGGTCTGTCCGACTTTAATATCATCCAGCTGCAGTTCGCTCAGATAGCCTTTGACATAAAGCCCCTCGGAACCAGCCACGGTAAGGATAGGGGAACCATCTATGGGCAGATTGTCCATTTCGCCCATTTCCTTGACGATGCCGTTTATCTCCGCTTTGATTATGCCGTCGCTAGATATTTTTTTCATCTGCTCCAATTCCAAATCGCCTTGCCGCTTCTCAAGGTCCAAGTCTCGGATTTCTTTTTCCTGCTCCTTAATCTTTTGGGCAAGCTCTTCAGCGGTATAGCCCTCCGGCTCTTCTATCTCCGGCTCTTCCGGCACATCGGGTTCCTCAGGTTCTTCCGGCATTTCCGGCTCCTCTATCACTTCCTCCACAATCTGGGATTTCGAACTGACAGACCAGCGGGATTCATCCGCCATCATTGGGAATCCGCTCTTTCCGCTGATTTCCCAACGGCTGAGGAGTTTCCCTTTCAAAGTATTTTTTTTATGGATTTCCAAACTTACATACACCGGCTTCTTCTCATTTCTGGAAAGGTTATTGATAAATTCCCCAAACACATAGCAATCCGGCATACAGAGATATACATAAGGGTCTTCCTCCGTCCCTTTCCCCTTGTTGGGCTTTGAATCAGGAGTGATAAAGTTAAATGCCTCCCCGCTTTTCTCCGTTTTCGGCGGTTCCTCAGGTTCTTGCGGAACTTCTGGCACAACTGGCTCGCTGGGAACTGCCGGCTGCTCCGGCTTAGGCTGGATGGGCTTTATCTTCTTCAGATTCTCAAGCTCCTGCTTCGCTGCCTGTATCTTCCCTGCCGTAGTCGCTACGTCCAGTTCTTTCATCTCCAATTCCAAATCCGCAAGCGTCATATCAAAAGAAATCAGGGGATCTCCGGCTTCCACCGTCTGCCCCTCCTCCACAAACACTTCCAGGATATTTTTATCTTCCAGAGGATATACCTCCTGGGAATAATCGTTTGTCAGCATACCGGAACTGCTCATCTCCGTCCCCCCATAATACATATTGAGGTTCGACACGCTCCTTACTTCCGCAGTCAGGCTGTTGAACTGGTAATTTTGGTATAGCTTAATTCCTCCATATATGGCCCCGCTTACAGCACACACAGAGAGCAATGAAATAATAACAGCTTTTTTACTCATTCTCCGCCTCCTTGCCTAATTCTCCCACGACCATACTGTTCGCCTGAGGTTCCTCTTCCGCCGGAACCATGACATTGGGCTGGGGATTCCCTTCTTCCATTGGAACCATGACATTGAGCTGGGAATTCCCTTCTTCCGTAATCATGCCGTCAATGATGTGTATGACGCGCTTCGCTTTCGAGGCAATGTTCCTGTCGTGGGTAATCATAACCACCGTCACCCCCTCATCATTCAGCTGGCGGAACAAATCCATAATCTGTTCCCCTGACTTGGAGTCCAACGCTCCTGTAGGCTCATCCGCCAAGAGAATCTTGGGATTGTTTACCATCGCGCGTGCAATCGCCACACGCTGTTTCTGACCGCCGGATAATTGGGTAGGCTTAAATGTCATGCGGTCTCCAAGCCCCACGCGCTCCAAGGCCTGCGCTGCCCTCTCCTTGCGCTCTTTCTTCTTGATTCCAGCATAACTCAGCGGCAGGGCAACGTTGTCAAGCGCCGTCTGCCTGGCAAGCAGGTGAAAGCTCTGGAATACAAACCCTATGCTCCTCAGACGCAAATCGGACATCTCCTTATCTTTGCACTTCAGCACATCTTCCCCCGCCAAGAGATAATTTCCTGAAGTAGGGCGGTCCAGGCAGCCGATAATGTTCATCAACGTCGTCTTGCCAGAACCGGACGGACCCATAATTGCCACGTATTCCCCTTCCTCCACCTGAAAGGAAACATCTTTTAACACCGGAACCACCAGCTTATCCTGCTGGTAATCTTTATAAATGTTCTGCAAATCTAATATCATCCTATATCCCTCCGGTTCCTATTGCAACGTTCCAAAGTCACCCAGGTCCGTACCGCCGCTGTCTCCTCCAAGCGTATCGGTCATACTAGGCAATCCGCCGCTGCTGGACGAATCGCTCCCCGATGTACCGTCCCCGGATGAATTGTCCTCGGACGCGCCATCCTCAGATTCATCATCTGATGACATATCCTCTTCGCCTGACATATCCTCTTCGTCTGAAATGCTTTCGTCTGACATATCCATGTCGGACATACTTTCATCCATCATCTCTCCATCTGTCTCAAAGCCACCGTCTTTCATCATTCCTCCATCTTCAGACGGCTCGCCATCCTCTGAAGCTTCCCCTTCCTCACCCTGGTTATATAAAGGAGATGTATAGTCCACCTCATCAACGCTCATGACCGCTGTCACTCCTTCGTACAATCCTTCCATAGGAAATGCAATATAATCATCCTCTGTAAGGCCGGACAAGATCTCATAAGCCCCCATAGCCTCATCGTACTCACCTAACTCCACCTGGCGTTTCTCTAATCTGTTCCTGTCATTCATTGCCCAGACATAAGGGCTCTCTTCTTCTGTTGGGCCCTCTGTGCCTGATTTCCCCTCTTCACTGTCTGCCGAAGCCTCCTCCTGTCCTGCAATATCTGTCAGAGGCTCTTCGGAACTTTCGGCATCTGCCAAAGATTCTTCTGAATCCGTCTCATCTGCCAAGGCTCCTTCTGAATCCGTCTCATCTGCAGAGGAATCCTCTGAATCAACATCTTCCGAATCCGCCTCGTCTGTAAAGGAGCCATCCATATTGGCTTCTCCTGAATCTGCCTCGTCTGCGGAAGAACCCTCCATGCCTGCGTCATCAAACGACAAGTCGCTTCCTCCGCTTTCTATATCCATGCTTTCTTCAAAATCTAATCCTTGCGCATCACCAGATGCGGAACCCATTCCCATTCCGTCTTGCGCATTGCCCCTTACAATATACCCCTCAAACAGCCAGATTCCCTCTTTCTCCTCTGTCTGCCCTTCATCTAACTCGATAAATAAATGCTGTCCCATCATCAGCCCATCTGTAGAATCCATGGTGACATAAAACGGATATTTCGTCGCTTTCTCCGTACCGCCGCCGGAATCATACATCATCATATCGTTATTGCCGTCGCTCGCTTCATTCTGGGTATCAATCTTGCTGATAGTTCCCGTCCAGGTCTGGTTCTCATCAACCCTGGAACGCAAAATTACCTCCTGCTGCTCGGACAGCATCTGCACATTGCTCTCACTGACAGTCCCTTTCACGCGGAAATCGCCTACTGCAAGTATCGTCATATAGGCAGACTCCTCCTCCGAAGCATAATCTCCGCCGCCGGATGAGGAATTGATAGATTTCACCACTCCTGCAATCTTACTGGTTACCACGGCATTGTCAATGCTCTCCTGCTTCTTTTTCATTTCAGCTTTTTTGCTCTCAATATTATACTCTGTCTGCTTGATGCTGTTCTCTTTCTCCTGAATCTCCGCTGTATACTGGAACTTCTCTTCCGAGGGAGCAGCATTTCTCTCCTTGGTCAGCTGTGTAATCTGGGAATTCAAATCCGTAATCTCATTCTGCAGCCCCTCCAGCTCCAACTCAGCCTGGGACAATTCTGACTTTAAGTCATCCATATTATATTCAAACAGCGAATCTCCTTCTTCCACCATATCGCCTTGCTCTACAAAAACTTCCTTAATCTCTCGGTCAGGTTCTTTATTTACTTTCCAGCTCTCCTGCGCTTCCACTACGCCGGAATACCGGTTCTGTACCCCTGCATTGGCAACATTCAGCGAAGATACCTTTTCCACATATACCTTATCTGCGCTGTTGCCGATTCCCATGTTCCCATTCAGGAAATACCATGCCCCCCCGCCGGCTGCCGCTGCAATAATCACAACTACAGCAATTATAATACCTATCTTCTTCTTCATTCCTACCTCCATTCTGCGCACTTCCGGCACAAACCAGGCAGACAAATCCAATTCCTCACCTTTCTGCCTGTTTCATTCAGACGGTTTTCCCCATCATTAGTAACCATCTTATCATAAAACCATAATGATTGCTAACAAAAATTATTAATAATTTATTAATAGGGGAACAAAGTGTGCACGAGTACGCATCCTGCCCGGAGGGCTTTTATTTTTTAGGAAAGCCTGCACTTTCGCACTTTAATGCAACACGTTCTTTCCTAAATAAAAGAACAAAGTGGGCAAGCCCACTTTGTTCTCAGTTTTTCCACTCCTTATTCAAAGCCGCTGTCAAACAGCCCTGCGCCAGATAGTAAACCACCCAGTTCCATACCTGCACTTCCTTTGCAGCGTCTATGCCGAAGAGCCAGAAGAGCAATATCACATCCGATAACAAAAACAGCACGCCGCCTAACATAATCAGCATTACGCCATACTGCCCTTTCTGGCGGCAGCGCCAAAGCGACAATGCTTTTACCACCATAAAAGATATGACTGCCGCATAGCCAATCAATACAGGCAGAAGTCCCTGAAAATCAAAATTCCCAAGGCACAGCACCAGCACAAGGCAGGCAAATACTGCAAAAGCCATGGCAATATCTGTCTTTGTGGCAGCACAGATACTGCAGAAAGCCGCTACAAACAGCATATGGGCAGCAGCAAAACTTGCAACGCCGATCACAAATATCATTCCCTGGCTGTCAAGGGCAAGAAATACGTCCCCTGCCATGCAGCAAATAAAACCTATCAGCATAAACCTGGA
>CANOHX010000067.1 GCA_947565885.1 uncultured Lachnospiraceae bacterium | reverse complement strand
AAGAGAATCGAGCACCTCCACATCGAATCCTTTGTCTTCTGCCCAGCGTTTGTACATCCGATACAACATACTGTTCCAGTCGCAGGATTCCGTGCCTCCGGCTCCCGCATGGAGGGAAAGGATGGCGCTTTCCCCATCATATTCACCAGACAAAAGAGTCTTGATACGGATACCGTCAAAGGTCTGCTCAAATTCAGAAAGCGCCTCTTCAATTTCCGGAATGAGCGAAGCGTCATTCTCCTCATAGCCCATCTCTAACAGCGTCTCGATATCCTCATACTGCCCTTCCAGATGCCGATATGTCTCAATATCGTCTTTCAGGCTCTTGAGTTCTTTCATTTTCGCCTGGGAAACTTCCGTATCATCCCAAAAATCGGGCGCTTCCATTTCCCTCTCTAATTCCTGGACGCGCTGCTCTTTATTTGCTAAGTTAAAGTGAATCCCTCACTTCCACTAACGGTTCTTTGTATGTGTTCAAGGTCGTCTTGAACTGGTCTAATTCAACCATCGTGTCACCTCTTTCTGTTTTTATTCACTGATTACGGACATTCTAACACATCCGGCAGAAGAAAACAATTCCATCTTTGACAACAGAACAAATATTCTGTACAATATATTCATTGAACTGGAACGAAAGGATACAATCATTATGAATACATGGATCAAAGAACAGCTTGAACTGCAAAGAGAACCTGATTTCCAGAAGTTTACCGCCAAATTGCTGCCCGGCGTAGAGCATATTCTGGGCGTACGTCTGCCCGCTTTGCGGAAAATGGCAAAACAGCTTGCCAAGGGGGACTGGCAGACATATCTGCGGGCTGCCTGTGATGACAGCTACGAGGAAATCATGCTGCAGGGCATGGTTCTCGGCTATGCCAAAGGAAACCTACAGGAGAAAGAACCTTTTTTGCGGGCATTCCTCCCAAAAATCGATAACTGGTCCGTCTGCGACAGCGTCTGCTCTACGCTCAAACTGGCAAAAACGCAGCCCGCAGAATTTTGGGATTTCCTGGCGGAATATCTGCATAGCCCCAGGGAATATGAAGTCCGTTTTGCACTGGTGCAGATGCTGGATTACTATGTAAATGAAGAGTATCTTGAGCGGGTCTTGGAAGCGGTAGACCATTTAGATTTGAAATTCTATTATGTGCAGATGGCCCAGGCATGGGCAATTTCCATCTGCTACCGCGAATTCCCGGAGCGGACGCTTCCTTTCCTAAAAGAAAACCATCTGGACGACTTTACCCACAATAAGGCTTTGCAGAAGATTACGGAATCCTTAAAGGTAGCGAAAGAAGAGAAAGCATACATACGGACATTGAAGCGGAAGTCAACTGAAAGATGACTATATAACATTAAAAGTTCTTTTGGCAAGCTTAGGCGTAAACCTTACGGAGATTGATAAAATTAAAGAATAACTATGCCATACTGGACTACCTCCAAAAGAGCAGCCATCAACGAGGGCTGCTCTTGAATATTTTTCATAAGGTAGTGTTCCGACCTACCAAAACGGACTCCCCACTTTTTTGCAGCCGCAATTTCCATTCCTCGTATCCAAAAGGGGCATATCAAACACACAGATATCAATGCCAATTTTCTTCGTGAGCATACGCCACATCCGCCCTGTGGAAGTCCTTGCCGAACTGTTTATCCTTAAATATATTTCCGGCAGCCACTCCTGCCTTTTCCATCGCAAGCAACTGCCGGTCTTCGTTCTGCTCCATGCTTGACACACGCACATATCCATACACCTTGCCCATATGTATTCCTCCTTAAAAATAAGAAAATCCTACCGTATTTCTACAATAGGACTTTTTTAAAACTTTTATGAACAATTATATCAATTCATCCCCCCATAATCCTGATTGACCCTCGCGGCATTCGTCAAATATCCATGTAAACATGGCTATTTTCCTAAATGCCCTGTGGGTGCATTGCTCGCGAGAATAAACAGATTGCCAGATAACTCTAGGCGTGCTATAATCTGTCTACGGAGCAGACGCGTTACAAGGTGGCGAACCTCCCTCACTTGGAAGAGGCGGGAGGTGATGCAAATGGAAAATACATATGATATTTTAAGCCTGCTATTTTTAGGCGGTAACTTCCTGATTGCATTGCTTGCCTATTTGGATAATAGGAATAACAAGCGCAAATAAACCTACCTTGTATCTTAGCCGGATTGAGGTAGGTTTATTCAATAAACTAATCTTGGGAGGCTAACCACGCTTGTGGGCGGTTGCTCCTTTTTTATAATATAACATTCCTGATTCTGAAAATCAACTGCAATTTTTAGAATCCAGCGAAATGGGCACGCGGCGCTTCACATTTGCCTTGCTCCTACTCAAAATAATTATCCAGCCCATCGGCTATGCCAACGGCTATGTTCTGCTGATAGCCACTATCTGCCATATTGGCGTCTTCCGTGGGATTCGTCATGAATCCCATCTCAATAATCGTCACGGGAACCGTGCACCAATTGATGCCGCTCATGTTGTCCGTCTCCCAGATGCTCTGCTTATTGGCTCCAGTAGCATTCACGACTCCATCAAGCACGCATTCTGACAGCTTGCGGCACTGGCTATAGAGGTTGCCCATATAAGGGTTGGCAGAGGTTGGGCAGATTGTCAGCGCACCGTTCTGCCCGCTGTCGTCCGAGCCGTTAGCATGGACGCGGATAAAAGCGTCCGCCCCTGCGTTATTGGCAACCGCTGCCCGCTCGCTGTTGCTGATATTTACATCATGGCTGGTACGCACCATCATCACCTGGTATCCCCTGGCTTCCAGTTCCTCCTGCAGTTTCAGGGAAACCTGCAGCGTAAGCTCATATTCTTTCAGCCCGGTGACGCAGCCGGTTGTTCCGCTGGCAACCTTGGGCTTCGTCTCAGAAGCCCCCGGTCCGATAGGTTCCTGCTCACTGTTGCCCTGTGCCTGATGCCCGGCATCAATCACCACCAGATGACCGTTGTCCGTCACTTCCGATGCCAGCATCAGAAATTCTGAGGCAATGTAATATTCCTCTTCTCCTACCTGTACCTCACTCCAGGTTCCGTCATTTGCCGTCCTCGTAAAACTGGTTCTGCGGGGCACGGTCTGGTAAACCTCGCTGTCTGTGGAGGGGGCTTTCCTCACGTTGACTGAAGACGTAGTCACAACCTCTTCCTCCGCATAAACGACTGTGTCAGGATTTAAAGAAAAAGCTGCAAGCCTATCCTCCGCTCCTGCGTCAGTAGGTCCTTCTCCATCTTCCGCATCCGTCTGCCCCTCTCCATCCTCCGTCTTATCATCCCCAGTCTCTGTGTCCGTATTCACAGCGTCATCTTCGCCCCCATCATCCTGCTGGGAGCTGTCCTGCTGCCCTTGCTCTGTATTATCTTCATACTTCTCCGTTGTTATCGGCTCTTTCTGCTTGGGCTCATCGTCTTTGCCCGCACATCCAGCACATAATAGCGCCAGCAAAAGCATAAATATTATAACCAGATTGTATTTCTTCATCAATTCTCTTTCCATTTACTCTTTCCCATTGACTATATGAACTTTTAATAAATTGGTATTTCCCGGGACACTCAGGGGAACGCCTGCTGTGATGACCGTGATATCGCCCACAGAAACCAATCCCGCCTGTTCTGCCATCTCCACTGCATGGTCAAACAGCTCGTCCGTATCCTCTTTCTGTTTGACTTCCAATGGCGTCACGCCCCAGGAGAGATTGAGCTGACGGCATACTTTCTGGTTGATGCTGCCGCCGATAATGTTGCAGCAAGGGCGGTATTTGGAAATCATGCGTGCCGTCTCCCCGGACCAGGTCACGGTAATGATAGCTGCAGCATCCAAATCCATTGCCGTTGTACAGGTGGCGTGGGAAATAGCGTTGGTAATATCCGGGTTTTCAGATTCCCGCTGCTTAAAGCGCGCCGTGTAATTGATATCCTGCTCCGTGCGCACGGCAATTTTTACCATCGTCCTTACCGATTCCACCGGGTACATGCCCGCTGCCGTCTCCCCGGACAGCATGATAGCGCTGGTTCCATCGTAAATGGCATTTGCTACATCTGTCGCCTCTGCCCTGGTCGGCCTGGGATTCTTCATCATGGAATCGAGCATCTGGGTAGCTGTGATAACTTGTTTCCCGGCATTGACCACTTTCTTGATAATCATTTTCTGGATAGAAGGCACGTCCTCCAAGGGGATTTCCACGCCCATGTCGCCCCGCGCCACCATAATTCCGTCTGATACCTGGATTATCTCATCAATATTCTGCACGCCCTGCATATTCTCAATCTTAGAAATAATATTGACATTACGGCAATTTTTCTCAGCAAATATTTTCCGTATCTGCATCACGTCGTCGGCTGTGCGCACAAACGAGGCTGCAATAAAATCAAAATCATTTTCTATGCCGAAGACAATGTCCTCATAATCTTTCTCGCTGATATAAGGCATCGACAATTCCACATCTGGCACATTGACGCCTTTCTTATTGGAAATCATGCCGCCGTTTACGACGCGGCAGGAAATCTCCGTATCGTCCACTTCTTCTACATCGAGGGCAATCAGACCGTCATCAATAAGAATTCTTGAACCAGGCTGCACGTCTTTCACGAGGTCTTTATAAGTAATGGAAACCTTATTCGCATCTCCTACCATTTCCTCCGTTGTCAGCACAAACTTCTGCCCTGCCACCAGTTCTGCCTTGCCGCCTTCCAGTTCACGCAGACGTATTTCCGGTCCTTTGGTGTCTAATAATGTGGCGATCGGAAGATTTAATTCTTCCCGGAGTTCCTGTACTCGTTTCAGCCGTTCCCCCTGTTCTTCATGGCTCCCATGGGAAAAATTGAAGCGGGCAACGTTCATGCCCTCTAACATCAGCTGCTTTAACACATCTCCTCGGTCTGTTGCCGGACCTAATGTGCAGATAATTTTCGTTTTTCTAAGATTTTTTTTCATCATAACCTCTCCTTCTGAAATTTATTTATGGATGACCGTGCCTGATATGCCAACACTGTCCTCATCGGACATGCCCAATTTCGTAATCAGGACGCTGCGCACGGCAGAATTGCCGATAAATTCTACTGCAGCTTCTATCTTGGGCAGCATCGTCCCCGCTTCAAACTGCCCATCCGCCATATATTGCCGGGCCTGCGCTACTGTCAGTTCCTCTAAAGGCTGCTCATTTTCTTTTCCGAAATTCAGGCAGACTTTCTCCACACCAGTCAGGATTACCAGGCGGTCCGCTTCGATTAATTCCGCCAGCTTCTCTGCCGCCGAATCTTTCTCAATCACCGCGCTTGCTCCCTGAAGCTTATGATTTTGCGCCAAAACCGGAATCCCGCCGCCCCCGCAGGCGATGACAATTTGGTCCGCCGCAAGGAGTGCACGGATAGCGTCAATCTCCACCACGTCCACCGGCTTGGGCGCCGCGACAATCCGGCGGTAACCTTCTCCTGTCTTCACAACGTGGTTGCCTTTCTTCTCTTCGGCTTCCGCCTCCTCCTCTGTCATTACACGTCCAATGACTTTAGACGGATGGTAGAACGCATCATCATATGGATCCACCGTGACCTGTGTGAGGATTGTGGAAACCGGCTTATAAATCCCCCGGTTCAGAAGTTCCGTGCGGATGGCATTCTGAAGGTCATACCCGATATATCCCTGGCTCATCGCTGAACAGACAGACATAGGGGTCGCCGTATACTCCGGGTAAATCCGGCAGAACTCTGCCATCGCCGTGTGAATCATGCCTACCTGCGGTCCATTACTGTGGGAAACCACAACCTGATAATCATCTTTTATAAAATCAACAACAGCTTTTGCCGCTTTCCGGGCAGCAAGTTTCTGTTCCGGCAGTGTCGTCCCCAATGCATCATGCCCTAACGCAATCACAATTTTTTTCTTCCTCATGGAAAATCCCTCCATATGCATAGAACGCCAATCCAGACATTTCCGGATTGGCGTCTCAATTTGCTTTTATCTTACCACATTTTACAGGTTTTTTAAAGAAGAATTTCTATTGTTCCACTATTCAACTTTCTTCCCTAACGTAACTGTAACAGTTTCTTCCCTCCATTCACCATTATCGTTCTTCTGCAAGGTAACTTCCACCTGCGTTCCCGCTGCGTAATATTTCATAGCCTCGGAAAGCCCTTCCAGAGATGTTATCTTCCTGCCGTCAAATTTGGTAAGCACATCGCCTTTGCGGATTCCCGCCTGGTCTGCCGCGCTGTTCTCAGTCACCATCGTGATATAAAGACCTTCCGGCATTCCGAAACTGTCTGAAATTTCTGATGTCACATCCTGCCCGGTCACACCAAGGTATGCGGAATTGGATTCATCGACGACTTCCCTGGTAATCAGGTTATTGATAATCGGCTCTGCTGCCGAGATGGGGATTGCATAGCCCATGCCCTCCACCTGGGTATCTGCATATTTCACGGAATTGATGCCTATTACCTCTCCGTTCATATTCAACAGCGCACCACCGCTGTTTCCGGGGTTGATTGCCGCATCCGTCTGAATCAGGTCGTTCGTAATGGAAGTTCCCGTCATCTCATCCTGGACGGTCACTTCCCTGTCCAGAGCGCTGATGACGCCTGTCGTCACGGACTGTCCATAGCCCATGGCATTTCCGATTGCCACAACGCTCTGTCCAACCTTAATGCTGTCGGAACTGCCTATCGTTGCGACCTTAATCTTCTCCATGGTGTCACTGGGGATGTCTTTGGTCTTAACGGACAGCACTGCAAGGTCCGTGCTGGCATCTGTCCCTTTTATCTCTGCTGTCACCTGCTGATTGTCCACAAAGTTTACCGTAAGCTGATTGGAATTGGAAACTACATGGTTATTGGTGGCAACATAGATTTCCTCCTCTGTCTGGCCAATAATGATGCCGCTTCCTGCGCTGGGAACTTCTTCCTCATAAATGCGTCCGAAGAAATCAGGCTGCACCATGGAACTCATATTCGTGATGGACACGATGGACGGCATCACATTTTCCGCAACATCGGAAACATCAGAGGAAGCCGCTGCCGTGCTTACTCCGGTGGCCGGCAGATTTCCTTTGCTGACGGCTGTCTCCGCTTTCTTATCTGTGCTCTCTGCCGTGGCCTGCTGTTGTGCCTGATTCGTGCCTGAGGTATGGCGGAAAGCAAAACCGGTACCATAGAACACTGTGCCTGACACCAGCCCAAACACCAAGGCAAGCGCTGCACATTTTGCCATCGTCATACCAAAGCCATGCTGCTTTTTCTCGCCAGGCTTTTTTTCTTTCTTTGTTTTCTTTGCTTTCTTCCCATTGGCGTTAGGATTTTGCCCAGCGCCCTGGTCTGTCCAAGATGCCTGATTGGCTGTTTGGGCTGTATCTGTGCTGTTTGCATTCCACGCATTGCCGTCTGTATTGTAACCGGGCTGTGTGCTTCCATAACTTCCTGTCGTGTAAGTCCGCTGCGCGCTGCCGCTCTCCTCCTGCCTCTCATAATAATTGGGATTGCGTTCCTGGTTTTCCTGATTTACATAGCTGTAAGAATAAATGGAACCCGACGCCCCTGTGCTGCTGCCATAATCAGATGTATTCACATTTCCCGGAGAAGCTGCACTCTCTTGTGCCGCACCAGACGGCATTGCCGTTTCCATATTTGCCGTACCAGACGGCATTGCCGTTTCCATATTTGCCGTACCAGACGGCATTGCCGTTTCTGCATTCCTGCCCTCGTTTTCCAGATTACTATTCTGTGTGTTTTCCATATTATTTCCAAAATTGCCATCGCCGTTACTGTAATTATTAAAATTGTTATCCATAACAAATATCTCCTTTCTTCTGCTGTTTTCTCTTTGTTTCTATAAAGCAGTTTACGAGAGATTTGTGACAAAACTGTGTCTAATATTTTAAAAAAAAGTGTTCTATTCCATGAAAATCCTACCTTGGAAAATTTTCCACAGCTGCTTGCATAGATTTCCACTATTCCACTGTCACCGACTTTGCCAGATTCCGCGGTTTGTCTACGTCGCAGCCCTTGCCCACCGACACATAATAGCTGAACAGCTGCAAAGGGATAATTGCCAGTGAATTCGTGAACCAGCGGTTTGTCTGAGGAATATAGATGACATAGTCCGCGGCTTTCTCAATCTCCGTATTGCCGGTATTGGTCACGGCGAGCACGAACGCACCGCGGCTGGTAAGCTCCACGATATTGCTGATGGTCTTCTTATATAAATCCTCCTGGGTCAGCACGGCGGCAACCAGGGTGCCCTCCTCAATCAGGGAAATTGTTCCGTGCTTCAGTTCCCCGGCTGCGTATGCCTCAGAATGGATATAGGAAATCTCTTTCAGTTTGAGGGAACCCTCCATGGAAATCGCATGGTCAAGCCCGCGCCCCACAAAGAACACGTCCTTAGCCGAAATGTAACGGTTAGCAAAATGCTGAATTTTCCCCTTGTTACTGAGAAGCATCTCTATCTGCTCCGGCAGCTTCTGCAAATCCTTGAGATATGCATGGACGTCCTGCTCCGTAATCTCTCCCCGCACCTGTGCAAACTTGATGGCAAGCAGGTATTCCGCTATGAGCTGCGCGCTGTAAGCCTTGGTGGTAGCTACGGCAATCTCAGGACCCGCCCAGGTATACATGACCTTATCCGCCTCCCTGGCAATCGAGCTGCCCACCACATTGACAATGCCAAGCGTCTTGACTCCCCTGTTTTTCGCTTCGCGCAAAGCCGCCAGGGAATCTGCCGTCTCCCCGGACTGGCTGATGATGATGACTAAATCGTTGTCCGCCAGGATAGGATTACGGTACCGGAATTCTGAAGCCAAATCCACATCCACGGGGATACGCGCCATGCCCTCAAATACATACTTCGCCGTCACGCCCGTGTGGTAAGCGGAACCACAGGCAACGATATGGATTCTGCCAATCCCCCGGATTTCCTCATCCGACATGCCAAGTTCTTCAATGACTATCATCCCCTCCTTGATGCGGGGATTTAAGGTATCCCTGACTGTCTGGGGCTGTTCATACATTTCCTTTAACATGAAATGCTCATAGCCGCCCTTTTCTGCGGCATTGATATCCCAGTCAATGGTCGATGGCTCCTTGGTGATTTCCTCGCCGTCCACATTATAGAAAGCAATCGCTTCCTGCGACAGTACGGCTATCTCCTCATTCTGGATAAAGTACACATTGCGCGTATACTTCAAGACTGCCGGCACGTCAGAAGCAATCAGGCTCCCATCCTTGGCATGGCCCACAATCAGAGGGCTGTCCTTGCGTACCGCATACAACAGGCCTGGATGAGACTTGAACATGATACCCAAGGCGTAAGAACCCTCCACGCGATGCATAACCTTAGTGATGGCTTCAATGGGTTCCCCCTTATCGTAATAGTCCAGAAGATGGGCAACGACTTCCGTGTCTGTATCTGAGACAAACTGATATCCTTTGCCCTCCAGGTATTTCTTTAATTTCTGATAATTCTCAATAATTCCATTATGCACGACAGCGATGCTCTCATCCCCATTGAAATGAGGATGCGCATTGTTATTGGTAGGCGCACCATGCGTTGCCCAGCGAGTATGCCCGATTCCGGCAACCCCAGGCATCATCGCACCGTCATGGGTCAGCTCGCTTAAGACCTTCAGACGCCCAATCGCTTTCTGCGCCTTAATTTTTTCTCCGTCATAGACTGCAATCCCGGCCGAATCATAGCCTCTGTATTCCAATTTTGACAGCCCATCCAATAATATTGGCGCTGCCTGTGATTCCCCTATATAGCCCACTATTCCACACATACGATTCCTCCCATTATTCATCGCCCACGGACACGCCGGTCCGATAGACAATCTCGTCGCTGATTCCCTGCACGCTGTCCGTCACTGTATAACTTGTCGTCCCATATAAGAAATCATGAAGCTGTTTTACATTGGATGACAAATCCTTGGGGATGACACAGTCTGCATTTGATTTCTGATAGGAAATAGATACCACCTTGTTGCGCAAATCAAAGGGAAATCCTCTGCTCTCTCCCAGTTTATAATGAAACGCATCCATTGCCATGGCAATTATTTCCGTCTTGCCAAGGCTGGTCTTTATCTGCGGGAAAACAGCATCTATCAGGTCATTGATTGTCCCTATATCTGATTTTAACGCTTTTTCTACCATTTTATTCACTACAAGCCGCTGGCGTTCCGTCCTTTTGAAGTCATCGCCCGCCGTATAACGAATCCTGCCATAAGAGACAGCCTGCACGCCGTTGAGATTGTAAGTGCCCGCCCCCGGAAGCGGGTCGTAACTCTTGCCAGTCACCTCCGATGTCTCAATGCAATAGTTGTTCAGATGGACGCATTCTTCCTCCGTAATCTCAATTTCCACGCCGCCCAGGATATCTACCGCCTCCGCCACGGCAGAGAAATCAAACGATACATACTCCTGGATGTCAAGGTCCAGGTTGGTGTTGAGCATCCGCACAGCCTGCTCAGGACCTCCCACTGCATAAGCCGCATTTGCCTTGCTGTACGCCTCCGTATTATCCAAATCCCCCATTTTAAGGAATGTGTCACGGTATACGGACACCAGGCGCACCTCCTTGGTATCCTTATCAATCCTCGCCAACATAATTACGTCTGAATTGCCGCTGCTATAGGAATTGCTTTCACGGTTGTCCAGACCAAACAAGGCTATCGTGGTGTACTGCCCCAGCACATCCTTGGTCTCCTCCGATAATGCATCATTCTCAACGTCTTTCGCCTGAAAATTTTTATCTGTGTCTATCTTGTCCATCTTGGCGTTTGTCCAAATCCACAGCAATGCGCCGCCCAGAATCAGGAATTCCAGGCATACCAATAAAATTTTCCTCCTGCGCCGCTTTGCTTTCCTGGCTTTTTTCGCCGCTGCGCTTCTCCCCTGTACACTCTTCTTATTCGCCATACTTTCCACCCTATCCGTTTATTTTCTGTTGTTTTTCAAATACTTAAGTTTTGCAGCCGCCCAGCCGCATATATTTTCATGAGTTCCACATAAGCCGCCGGCACAGGCAACACATGAATCTTCACGATTTCCACATAAGCCGCCGGCACAGGCAACACATGAATCTTCACGATTTCCGCATAAGCCGCCGGCACAGGCAGCTTACAAAAACGATGCGGTTTCGCAGCATCCGCCACAGCCCGTAATGCTCCATGGAAGAATTGTTCCCTCCATGCCTGCGGTACAGCAGCAATGGCTCTGGCAGGAAATAAGACTTTCCTGCATAAATATCCGCCAAAACGCCAATCCACTGATCATGCATCTCAATCTGTGCAGGAATTGGCAGGACTTGCTCCAGCAAATCATGGCGGACTGCCATACAGCAGCCGATATAGCTGTTTTTAATAATGTTTTTGATGACGCCCCCCCCGGAGCTGCGGAATGCATAAAAAGAATCCATGCAGATATCAGAGCTGTCTTCACCCGCAAACACCTTGGCGTCATGGACGATGACGGCTGCCCCCTGATGCCGAAACGCCCATAAAACACGTTCTACCTTTCCTTCCAGCCAGATATCATCCTGGTCGGCGAGGAAAATATACAGCCCCCGGGCATGGTACAATGCATGTTCCACATTTTTCTTGATGCCCTGCCTTGGCCCTGTAAGCAGCCGGATCCGGCTGTCCCTGCTCTGGTATTCCTCTAGCAGGGACACCGTCCCATCGGTTGAGCCGTCATCGGAGACAATCAGCTCATCCTGCTCCCCCAACTGACATAAGATGGAATCAAGCTGCTGCCGCAGATATTTCACTCCGTTATAGGACACGAGCGCTACCGATATGCGGATATCTCCCGTCACCACAGCTTCCACCCCCATTTCCTGAAATAGCGGAACATGGAAACAATATGGATTCTCATTAACCGCAGATTCTTATGGGAGCCGCGTTCCCACCGATGGATAACCTCGGTATCCGGGCAGTACCACAGGCTGCTTACGCGGTTCACCTGCCGGCAGAGGTCGGCATCCTCCATATACATAAAATAACGGCGGTCAAACCCTCCAAGTTCCAAAAACAGCCCCGTACGGATGACAAGAAAACTGCCCTGGGCAAAGGGAACCTGAAACGGCTTCCTATAATCCATATCCTGCATCGTATGGTATTGCTGCCGTTTGGCAAAATGCGCAGAAAAAAACATACGAATAAACATATCCCTTACCGTAAGCTGTCTGCGGTAAGCTGCCTGCAGATTGCCCTCACCGTCAACCAGCTTGGGGACTGCCATGCCCGCCCCGGACTTTTCCAAGAATGAAATCAATATAGAAAAACTGTCCTCCTGCAAAAGAATATCCGGGTTTACAATTGCGTGAAACTTTGAAGCCAGCTTCGGCAGCACATAATTGTGCCCGCCGCCAAATCCAAGATTCTCTCCCGGCTTTTCATAAACCACATCCCCATACTCTTCTGCCAGCGAAGACAGCTCATTTTCCTCCGTACTGTTATCTACGATATAAATTTTCTTTGACAATTTGCTGGCGGTGCATTCCATAATGGAGGACACCGCAGCCCTTACATCTGCCTCATCATTAAAGGCGACAATCGTAATTGATATATCTGTCATAACGATCCTTTTCCTGTCAGCACTACAGTCACCGTCCGTAAAATAATCCTCATGTCCATGCTGAGGGACCAGTTGGATATATACTGGGTGTCAAGCGCCACTATCTCTTCAAAATCCTTGATATCGCTCCTGCCGCTGACCTGCCACATGCCGGTCAGCCCCGGGCGTATGCCCAGCCTTGCCTTATGATGGAGCTCATATTGTTCAAATTCATCCTCCGTGGGAGGCCTTGTCCCCACCAGGCTCATATCCCCCTTGAGCACATTCCAAAACTGCGGCAGTTCATCGATGGAATATTTGCGCATAATCTTCCCTACGCCAAATACCCTGGGGTCTTCCTCCATCTTGAACATCAGGCCTTCCATCTCGTTTCGCTCCATCAAATCTTTCTTCATATCATCTGCACCCATCACCATTGTGCGGA
>CANOHX010000066.1 GCA_947565885.1 uncultured Lachnospiraceae bacterium | reverse complement strand
ATGGAAATTCTGTCTGCTGTACCACCTTCACACCCTTATCCTCCCAAGTAAGGGTTGTAGGAAGATATAAGCCTACATACAGGCTATCTGCTGTCTTGGCATATGCTGCCTCCTGGTATTTGACATGATTCTCCATGCCCGTACCATGGCAGCAGGTAAATGAATTGTAATCATCGCCATAGCTTCTTGTAGCTCCAGGCCCAATCGGAAGCATGTAAGTAGTTCCATTATGCAGGTCAGAGGTAACATTTGGCGTCTGGGACGCAAGAATCTGGTTGTAGAGCGTACGCTCATAGTAATCCATATATTCTGCATTATCCGGGTTATAATTGTTGAGCATTCTGGTAAGCTTGAGCATATTGTATGCCGCACAGGTCTCACAGTTCTCATTACCGGAAATATTGTTTGCCTGCTGGTAGGGGTCTGTAAATTTCTCACCCGTGCCCACGCCTCCGATGGAGTATGCATAGCGGGAAACTACCATCTGCCAGAAATTCTCTGCCACATCATAATAGTACATTTCCGGGCTTCCTTTTGCTACGGTTGCCTCATAAATCTCCATTGCGCCGATAATCTGCGGGATATGCTGGTTGGCATGACGTCCCTGGATACCGATTAATTTATCTCCGTCTTTCCCATCTTCGTTAGCTGCGAGGGAATCAAAGAATATCTTATTGTCAAATAGTTTCGCACCTTTTAAGAAAATTTCCGCGTCTGCATCGTTATCTTCCTTGGCGTAAATATAGAGCTGCGCCATAGATTCATTAAATCCGCCAAACTCACCGGCGATGTACATATCCCACATCTTTTCCAGCTGTTCCTGCGTACATCCGCTGAGACGGTTGTAAGTCCATTTGCCAAGCGCCTTAGCCGCTTCCAATGCTTCTTCATTTCCAGTATAGGTATAGGCATCAAGGAAACCTGCAATCAGTTTATGCAAGGTATAATATGGCGCCCAAATCTGTGCATACGGCGTATATTTCTCCAGCAATGCAAACTGGTCCGGGGAATATGCGCTGATAAAGCCTTCTCCCCACTCTGTAGGATTTTTGCTCCACAGGGACTGATTTACGCCCGCAGAGGTAAATAATTGAGCATCACCTTTAGACATCTTCTGCAGTTCACGCAATTCATGAACCATCTCTTTTAACTTGTCATTAATCTCTTCATCGCCCGTGGATGCATAGGCAAGCGCCAGTGCAGACATATAATGTCCAGTAGAGTGCCCGCGCAGCAGCCCACTAGGCTCATCCCATCCGCCAAGCGGTGTTACGTCCTTGATTTTTGCAGTCTGCCCAAATGTATTATAGAAATTGTAGAGCATACGCTTATTGTCAAGCAATTTCAGATAAGCAATATCCCTATCTCTGTTCTGCGTGAGAATCGAACCATTTTCGCCAATCTTATCCAGCGTAATATTGTTCAAGTCAAAGGTATCGGAAACTACTGTTGCTACAGCTTCCTCTTCATCTACGACCGTGACATTCGCCGTAACTTTCTTAGCAGGCCTTGCGTCCACGATAGAACCTTCCACTGTAAAATCACCAGCTGCTGCATACTTTTCCTTATCAATCTGTGCCGGCCAGGTTACCTTCTCCTTCCCTGCACTGTTATCGGAATATGTCACCCTCACATAATTCGGGAGAGAGGGGCTTTTGCCTTTCAAGGTAACTATATCGATATCCTCTACGGTCTTAATCGTAACAGCCTCGCGGAATGCCAGTACCGTCGTATCGAATTCTGCTGTTGCAGTTGCTTCGCCACAAGAAACAGTTGCCGTCAGTTTCCCGCTCGCATTGGCTTCACCGATTGCCGGCCTTGTGACTTTCGCCACGCTGTTTTCAATCTTGATAGCTGAGTTAGCGCTTTCCCATTGGATGGCTGAACCTAAGCTTCCAGTTGCGGGAAGCGTAATATCTGCTGTCACTGCCGACAGATCGCCCATATTCTTCTTCAGTTCTGCCGCATCCTTATCTGCTTTCTGCTGATCGGTAAACTGTGCAAGAACTGTTACGTCAAATGTCTTGGTCGTACTTGCCGTGCCCTTGCTTATCGTTGCTGTCAGGGTTCCGGCAGCATCCGCCGCACCTTTGGCCGGTCTTGTAACCTTACCGATAGCCTTGCCATTTTCTGTCTGAATCTCAATGGCAGTATTTTGGCTGGTCCATGCAATATCAGAGCCATTGATTCCCTTTGTGGGGAGTTCCATGTCCTCCGTCACTGCCGAAGTGTCTCCTAACTCTAAGTCACCATCATCCGCCGTCACAATTCCGGCATCCGTCACATAATACATGGATTCAATTTCTGCCGCTGTCAATGCTTTATCGTAAATCTTGACCTCTGCAAACTGACCCTCTGTAGGAGCATTTCCAAACTGCCCATACGCAATGTAATTCTTAGTAGTATTTCCAAGGTCTTTGACAGTAATCCCCGTATCCACTGTCTGCCCAATCTGCTGTCCATTCTCATATAAAGACATATTGGAACCATCCATGACTACTGTTGTCAATACCCAGCGATTCTTGTCGATATTGTTATTCTCGCCTTTCGCTACGCCTTTCTCCTTATCCCATCCTTCTGTGGTGATTGCAGAGGCATATCCCATAAATCCTTCATTTCCTCCATCTGACAGGAGATACATATAGCTTGTAGTATTCGAGCCGAAATCCCAGATTCTCTGATATCCGGTATCTGTTGTCAGTTTCACCCACATGCTGATGGTAACGGCGTCACAATCTTTCAAGATACCATCCGGCATCTGCAGATATGTACCGTCATCTCCTCCCGGAAGGTTCAATGCCTTCACCTGTTTCCCATAAATGCTGACTTCATCAATGGAATAATTACCCTCGGGGGCTCCGCCTATTCTCTTAAGCTGCCCTGCGTTCTCATTGCCGGAAGCATCGCTGATTTCTGTTGCAAAACTGTTCTGCAAGTCGAAATCATAATACAGAATCAATCCGTCTTCTTTCTCACCAGCCGCCTGCACCGATGAGATTCCCTGGGGAACCATGCCTGTAAGCACCAGAGCCAGTGAGAGAATTGATGCCAGCAATTTCTGAAAAAACTGTCGTCTTTTCCTCATTTCATATCCTCCTTCTTATTTTTTCTTAAGGCATAACGCCCTGTTATAGAGAAATTATATTTGTTTGGAAACTATTTTCACAGGATAATTATTTATGGTTCCTTTCATTTTTTAAACTTATTTTATTTCACCTGCCGTACATATTCCTCCCAAACTTTATCTATCTCCTCCTCACTGCCGAAAATCTTATTTAGGCTGTCGGATATGGCGTTACTGACTTTCTTCCAATTATAGATAGATTTCCTGCATACTCCGTGCGTTAACTGCTCTACAAATACTTCATAAATAGGATTTTCTATGATAAATGCTTCTGCAAGTTCCGGTTTGGGAGGGATATTTCCAGTAATCTGACAGACATTCTGCATGACTTCTTTCCTAATTATAATAGTTAATAAAAGATACCGCTCCTTCCACATTCTTTCCCGTAATGGCTGCCAGGTTTTCCCCTCCCAATACCACTCCTACGGAAACATTCCTGGGAAATTGAAAAATTCCATATTCTATCCCAGATTCCTCCAAAGCTGCTAAAGACCAGGGTCCGTTCTCCATCATGGCAATCTCACCCTTTATAAAACTTGTCGTCAAATCATTCTGCGACCAGTTGAGGCAGTCATTGGGCATGGATTTCTCTTTCAGAAGATCATCCATCAGCTGGAATGCCTCTTTCGCTCTATTATCTGCTACATTCCCGGTATCCGCACCTGATGCCAGAAGCCAGGGCATTAATTGAAACGCACCCTGCTCGCCGCTCGCCGCAGACATGGCAAAGCCATAACATTTTCCCTCTTCCGTCAAAGCTGCCGCCACCATCTTAAATTCCTCCCAAGTTTTAGGAATTTTAAGATTTTTGTCTCGGAACAGCCGCTTATGGTAAATAATTGCCGTGCTATTGCAGCAAAAAGGCACGCCATAATAACGCCCCTCGTATTCTACAGATTTCCAAACCTCTTCATAATAATCTTTCGCACTTACTGTATTTTCAATCTCTTCTGTAATATCCGCCAGCAAATTGATTTTTATTAAACTGCCCATGTCAGGATTATCCACCAATACAATATCCGGCAGCTTATCTTTCGATTGCGAATATGATAAATTTTTTACAAAATCAGCCATCGGCACATATTCCCAAGAAATCTGGTAATCATCCTGCGATTCATTAAAATCCCTGATTAATTTATCCATCCCCTCTTTCTGTGCCTTAGTCTCATAGTAAGACCAAAGCGTCAGTTCTTCTCTTTTCTGCTCTCTCTTTTGTTCCTCTGGCTGCTGATTCTCACCGGCATTCCCCCCGCATCCTACGAACCCCATCACAAAAAACAGTAAAAATACTTTCCAAATATCTCTCTTCTTCATAAACTATGACCTCATGCTACCGGTATTCTACCGGTGAAATCCCTGTTACCTCCTTAAATACTTTTGTAAAATAATTGGAATTGCTGTATCCACATTCTTGGGCAACTTCATAAATCTTCATATCCGTTCCTTTCAGCAGCCGCTTAGCATGGCTAATCCGAAATTCTTTGAGAAAAACTGAAAAATTCATGCCCATTTCCCGCTTAAACAGCATACTTAAATACTCAGGCGTAATATTCAGTATTTCCGCTGTCTTCTCTAAGCTGATTCCTTCCTTATAATGCGTCCTGATATATTCTATCGTGCGGCTGATAGTGTAATTGCTTATGCCCTCTTTCTTCTTCCTGTCACAGATGGCATCTCCACATTTCATGAGGATTTCCCGGATTTCCCTACACGTATAGGCTGTAAGCACGCCCTTTAAATAATCTTTTTCCTGAAAGCTCTCATACGCTTTCAGATTGATTTCCTTTGCCACATCCATCATTCTGGTTACCAGCTTTACCGATCCATGGCGGATTTCTTCCGCCCCATATTCCTCTGATATAGTCTGTTTTAAAAATTCGTCAATCCCACTCTCCACTTCCTGATAATTTCCACTCTCAAGGGCGGAAAGAATTCTGCGTTCTATCTGGATTGGGTATTCAAACTCCTTTACCGCTTTCTCTCCTGGCTCGCTTACCCACAGCAGACCATGATATTTTCTCGCAAAATAGCCGGAAAGCGCTTTTTGCACAGCTTCATAACATTCTTTCCAGCAATCTATATTCTCACAGGTATCCATGCACCAGGGGATTTCCCAATTCTTCTGTTGGTAATCATATTCTATCCTTTGATCAAAAGTCTCTGCAAACGATGTTATCTCCTGTTTACTTCCATTCAATATAAGGATTCTCAGGTTAAAGCGTCCTTCCCATACATCCAGGAAATTAATCCCTGGATACTGATGTTTCAGGCTGCGCAGCGGATATTCCAACTCTTCCATCTTTTCTTTGTTTACATTACCTAAATAGCCTACCAAGATACCATACATTTTGCCGTTTTCTTCTTTGAAAATATCTTTCAGCGCCCATGCGGCTTTTTCGCTTTCTTCTTTATCCCCAAAAAAGTATTCCCTGGCATAACTTTCCGGTTTTTTGACTATCTGAAACTTGCTCTGCACAATCTTACCCTCGATTTTTTTTAAAATTTCTTGCAACGCATCTATGGAAACTGGTTTCAGCAGATATTCCTCCGCCCCTACGCTTAATGCCTTTCTCGCATAATCAAAATCCGCATATCCGCTGATAATGATGCTATAGACCTTTACATCCTGCTTTTTTAAATTCTCCAGCATTTCCAGACCGCTCATCCCATTCATGCGGATATCCGTAATTACCAAATCCGGTACATTTTCTTTGATAAACGCAATACCCTCCAGACCGCTCTTACATGTTCCGATTACCGTATGTTCTGTATTGGCGCTTATCATTTTCTCTAATCCATCCCGAATTGCAATCTCGTCCTCTACAATTACAATCCTCATACTATCACCTTTTCTTCTTTTTTCTGCCCTTTCTGTCCCCTGGCAGGGGTCCTTATTTATTTTCCCGCAGGAAGAAGCAGTTCCATTATCGTACCCAATCCTTCCATGCTGCTGATATGCCATTCGCCTTGCTCCCCATAATATAGCTGAATCCGTTCAAATACATTTGACATTCCGATTCGTTCCGAATTACCCCATTTTCTATCCTTTTGATTGTAAAATTCTACCATATCCTTATCCATCCCTGTTCCATTGTCCTCCACAATCACATGAATCCATCCCGGCTGCTCTGCAAATCCAATGTCTACACGCAGCATCCCTCCTTCCATGTCTTTTAATCCATGGATAATGGCATTTTCCACAATTGGCTGTATCAAAAGTTTATGTATCTTAATATGCCTGACTTCCTGCTCCACATATATCTCAAATTCAAAAGAATATCCATACCGCAGTTGATACAGGGATACATATGCTTTCAGCCAGTCTTCTGCTTCTTCAATTTCCACTTCTTCATTGCTCTGGTTAGTGCTGTAGCGGAGGATAACACCTAGGTTGCTAATCATCTTGCTGATTTCAAATTCGTCCCGGCGGACTGCCATCCAATTGATGGCGTCTAAGGTATTATAAAGAAAATGAGGGTTAATCTGGGATTCCAAAGCCTTGATTTCCGCCTGCTTCTTTTTCTCAGAAATCTCTGTAACTTCTCCTATCAGAACTTCTATACGGTCCATCATATGGTTGAAATTCTCTCCTATCTGACCGAGTTCATTCTGCCTGTCCACTACCAGCCTGACGTCCATGTTTCCCTGGTCTACCTGCTGAATTCCCCAAATTATCTGCTTTAAGTAATCCACATAATAACGATTAGTTGAATTGACAATCAGCAGCACAGCAAGAATATCTGCCGCCAGCAAAATCCAATAGATTGCCTGAAGCATATTGATATCGCGCATCCTATAATCCTGGTCATACACATTGTGGAAAAGCCAGCCCGTCTCTTCATCCTGATACCAGTTACTATAAAGATTCTTTCCTTCAAACAACCGTGCAGAGCGGATGACCTCAAAAACATCTTTCTGAACCATCAATTTCTTCCCAATCTGCTTTATATCCGGGAAAGAGAGTATCATTCCGCTGGCATCTGTGATAAAATTTACACTGTGGCTGTCCTGTTCCGAGACCCCATTACAGATTCTGTCCAATTCCTCTTCTTCAATACTGATAACCAGTACGGCAACCAGGCCCAGCTCTAAATTTTCTGTATCATACAATTCCTTTCCCAGGAAAAATAACGGTTCCTCCTGTTCACCAGCAGAAACCATACGCGTAGGGATCAGGGCTACTTCGCTCTTGCCAAGAATTTCCTGATAAGGCTCAATCATACGGATATCTTCATAATCACGCCAGATATTATCTAATGAAGAGCCGCTCTGCCCATCGTAAGTGATGCTCTCCCCAGTGGGACAAATCAAGCTGATGCTGCGTATGCCTTTCTTGCTCTCTACAAATTGCTTTAGCCGCTCATTCAGAACATAATACAGGTAAGCCTGTTTTGTACTGTCTGCCTGGTGGTATTGCTGCAGGTTATGAATAATTTCTTTGTCTGAGTAAATTTGATAAACTGTATCCTCATATGATTCTAATTTTAAGGCAAATTTCTCAGAAACCTGCTGTAGGTTATCTAAAACCTGCTCATTCATATGACGGTTCATCTGTGATATGCTGATTCTGATATACACAATCTGCAGCAGAAGAGCGGGAAACAGGAATAAGCACAGGCTGACAATCAAAAACTTTTTGAAACTTAAGTCCCTGTAACGCTGCCGTATGCTTTTCCTGCTCTTTCCCATCGCAAATTCCGCCCTTTTTAATGTTTTATTTCTTTACTTCCACTTTCTTGACCACGCTCATTTTTCCATAGATTTTCTTGCCAGCCGAATCCCTTTGGTATGCCTGGACGCCTACATAATACGTTCCGGTTTTCAACTTCGTTAATGTCTTCTTAGCAGAAACCGTGTCTATAGTTTTCTTAGATTTTGTGAGTTTCTTATTCCTGGCATAGGTAATCTTATAACCATCCGCATTTTTCAGCTTTTTTACTGTTACAAGAATCTTCTTGCCTTTCCTGGCTTTTAAAGATTTCACAGAAGATTTTCCTACTTTAACTTTCTGCCATCTTGCCTGCAGCGTGATATCCTTTGTAATTTTGCTGTTAAAAGAATACTTCTGCTGACCCAGATACCAGCCTTTGAAAAGATAATTGCTCTTTTTAGGCGCCGATGGTGCAGATACTGTTTCCCCTTCTTTTACCGTTTTCTTTAAGTCGGCATCTCCATTCTGATAGGAAAAAATAACAGTAAAATTATTCACCACTTCATTTGTGCCAGAATTTGTATTCCCTCCTGGATTCGTATTCCCCCCTGGATTCGTATTCCCTCCTGGATTTGTACTCCCTCCTGGATTCGTATTATCTCCAGGGTCCTTATCATCTCCGGGGTTCTTATTATCATCAGGTTCTGTTCCCGGATATGTATTGTTATCAGGTACTGTTCCGTTCTCCCATGGAAACGGAAGGTATTGGTCAGAAACATATATCTGTGACAGGAAATCATAAGCCTCTTTATCATAAACCTTCAATTCTGCCCGGGTATTAATCGGTCCCCGCACGCCGTCCCAATTCCCATCAAAAGTATCATCCATAGCATTGAACCATATAGCGCTCAAAGTTGCAAAATATTCATCTTTATTGGAACCTGCATAGGAATTCTCCCATTTTCCTGCAGTTCTTGCTCTATTGAAAATATCCAGAAATTCTTTTTGCTGTTCTTCTGTCAATCCATAATTATAGATAGTATGCGCAAATTCATGCGTAAGTATTGATTCGTCAGGATATCCAGTTGTATAATTTCCTGTCTTCAGGCGCAGTACATTGGCATCCCGAATGGAAGCTAGCTGTGTGCCGCCAAATCCCTCTACATATAAATAATTCTCATCATACTCAAACCGATGTTCGGGAATATCATAGGCAATCTCTCCTTCTCCATAAATACCCAATTTACATCCTGCCATTCCCATCCGGTTTGCCACAGACTTATTTGCAAGTATAACTTCCAGCATCTCAGCTGCCTTATCCATCGCTTCCTCACGGACTTTTGCCGTTCCAACAACTTTAACGCCACAATCTAATACCCTTTCTTTCTGGTAGAAAGGCACATAATCCGTAACAGTAAGCGTCTGCTCTGGCACATAAGCACCCGATGACTTTGCTTTTATCTTATTTCCTTTTATCGCAACTTTAATATCAGGAAGATTTTCAAGGTCTGATACAGGCTCTGTCAGCCGTATCGTAGTTTTAGGAATATCAGGATTGTTGGGATAAGAACTATTTCTTTCATTATAATAGACAATGCTTTTATACTCATATTCGTAGTCTTCTTCCTCGTAATACCAGTAGTAATACTCCAATTCCTGCTCCTGTCCGTCAATTATCACGGAATAATTCTGTTCCTGCCTCTCTACCTGATGATTATCAAGGCGTATGCTCTCAACCCAGCCTGCCCCCTCCATCTCTTCGCTCCAATAAATTTCAATATCCCGGTCGTTGATTAGCTGAATTTTCTCAATTGTTGGAGAATTGTCCGCTGCCTTTGCATTTACTGAGAAACACAGCCCAATCAAAAAAGTTATAAAACACATCCATACTTCCCACTTTTTGTTACTGATTACAGCATTGCTGTACCTTGTCCATTTCTGCATTTTCTCATCCTCTTTTCTAAACTGCCATTACACAACTTGTTTCTTCCCCTCTCCAATCTGCCTATATCTGTTCCTCTTTCCATGCTAATTAATATCTCTGTAATACGTTTATTACACAGATTCTTCTGTAATATTGCCTGCTGCATATTTCTTTCTGTCATATCGTCTACTGCAGCTGCAGCAGCTTCGTCTTTAATTCCCCTTCCAGACGCTGTATCTCCTGTTCCGCTTCCCTGCGCTTCTCTTTTCCTTCCATTTGAATGCGCAGTACTTCGTCTAAAGTAGAAATCAACGATTCATTGGTAGTGCGCAGAGTTTCCATATCTACAATTCCCCGCTCTGATTCCTTTGCAGTCTCAATTGTGGCAACTTTTAATTTCTCAGCATTCTTCTTTAGCAGCTCATTCGTAAAGTCTGTCACTTCCCGCTGTGCCTTAGCTGCCTGTGAAGAATGTTCTACTCCCATGGCAAGCACCATCTGGCTCTTCCACAGAGGAATCGTATTGACAATTGTGGACTGAATTTTTTCTACCATTATCGTATCGTTATTCTGCACCAGCCTGATTTGGGGCGCTGTCTGAATAGAAATCATGCGCGTCAGTTCCAAATCATGGATTTTCTTCTCAAACCTGGTACAGAGGGAATCCAAATCTTTTGCCGCCTGGGCATCCTCGGGCAAGCCGGATTTATTTGCCTTATCTAAAAGCGCTGGAAGTTCTGTAGTCCTCACCTGTTCCAACTTCTTCTTGCCAGCAAGGATATACATGGAAAGTTCCTTAAAGTAAACTTTATTTTGCTCATACATCTTATCTAAGAGGGCTGCATCTTTTAACAGCTGAACCTGATGTCCCTCCAATGCCTTACAGATTTTGTTGACATTCACTTCCGCCTTATCATATTTTGATTTGAGCACGCTCAATTTCTGTGTGGATTTCTTAATCCTTCCGAAAAATCCTTTTTCCTCCTCCGCAGCGTCGAAGCCTTTTAACTCAGAGACTACCCCTGTTATCAATTCTCCAATCTCACCCAAATCTTTGGTCTGTACATTCTGCAGCGCTTTTTCTGAGAAATCTGCCATCTTCTTCTGCGTGCCTGCTCCATACTGAAGGATGATATTAGTATTGTGTAAATCAATCTGGCTGGTAAACTGTTCTACCATCTGACGCTCTTCATCAGACAGCGCTGGTTCTTCTAATATGGGTTCTGTTTGTTTCTGTCCCTCTGCTTTTGCCACCTCTGCTTTTTCTGGAAATGGATCCAGTGTCAAGGTAGGCGTTTCTATAAAATCCTTAAATTCTTCGCTCATTCCAAGCTCCTTTCTATCTGTCCAAACTCGTATTCAATCTAATCCTGCGTATGTTTCCAGTCATCATCACCGGTTAGCCCTTCCTGGGCAAGCATCGTCTGCAGCACCGATATATCGGTAGATACATCCCACGCCACATCTTCAAACAGGCTGTCCAACAATTTTTCAAATGCTCCATTTAAGGTATCCAACGTCTGTTCAATCTCTGACCTGGAAGATTGTATATTTTCTCCCTGTACCGGCTGTGCGCTCAGATTCTTGTATGCTTCCAGCAATTTTACCGTAGTAGGGAGATAATATTCCATCATTTTGCTGATATCTTCCAGAGACTGTGGATTTTCGCTAACCCTGTCAAAAATTTTCTGAATCAGCATTTCCATATGGGAAATTTTTCCGGAAATTTCTTTTTCAGCTATTGCCGTATTGCAGTCCTTGATTTTAGTGATATATTCCTGCCCTTGTTTCATGACATTTTCCAAATCTTCATTTTTTACTGCTTTTTCTATCTCTGTAGCTGCTTTTCTTTGATTTTCCTGCTCGGTTATCTGTTGCTGCTGCCTCTGTCTTTTTATTTCTTCATATTCCGCAAATGTTTCATGGCTGACAATTAAGCACGTTTCATCCTCATTGAGATGTCCCTCAAGGAACCAGCCCTTATTTATCATCTTCCTGATATCTTTCACAACATAAGTTATGGATTTCCCGCTCAAATCAGCAAGTTCCTTGATATTGCAATATGTCTTACCTCGTAGTCCTTCTATATAAATACGGTACCTTTTGAGCGCGGACAGCATATGGCTTCCTGCTCCCGTAAGTACAGCGCTTCCCAGCAAAAAGGGTGTAATTATTGAAAGGGCAATGCGAATTCCCAATGGAAAACTCCCAATAACCAGAGAAACCAGACAGAGAATGATGACTGCCAGCCCAAGCCCTACATTAAGCGTACAGCCGCAAATCGTCAGTACCGTACTTCCAATTTTTACCCCTGTATTCCGGCGAAAAAATTTTTTTGTAGAAACTTCCATTTTCTGTTCTTCTGGCATAGTATTCAAATCTTTCTTTTGTCCATACCAGCGGTAATTTTCCCTGTTCCATTCCTTATTGACTGCCTCTCCCGCGGTGTAAAGCCCTTTGCGGACGTTTTTTACCGCCTCATTTACAGTATTGGTAATTGTTTTATTTAGCTGGCTGAAATTCTGGGAATCCACAGCATCTTCTACAATACGCTGGATATCCCTCCCAATTTTTTCCCAATCTGGATTCATATAGTTTCTCCCTGTAATGTTTCATTTCTGTTGTGTGGATACAAGATGGGCATTTTAAAAAATTAATACTTACTACATTATCCAACATTATTTACGCAAAATCAATATTTTTTTGTACTCTCTATTAATGGAAATATTATGTTATAATATGCCCTAGGAAAATTTATCATAGAAATTAAGCTTTGAATAAAACCATAACAAAAACAGAAATGGAGGATTTTATGAAAACATCTGCTGATTTACGAGAATTATTAAACCGCATTGACCACAGAGGTTACCCGGCTTACAAAGATACGAGGGGAAGCTGGCAGTTTGACGGCTATGTGCTATCTATCGACCACGTCCAGGGAGACCCCTTTGCCGCTCCCTCCAAAGTAAGCGTTCATGTCCCGGGAAAACTGGCAGGTTTTCCCACCGAACTTTATAATGAAAAGCACAAACGAATTGCCTTACAGGATTACCTTATCCGCCAATTTTCCAAACAGGTACAGGCCGTTACTTTCAAAGCAAAAGGCTCCGGCAAGAGCGGTCTTATCTCTGTCAGCCGTTGTGGGCAGGAAATGTTAGAGCGTACCGCCTGTGAAATTGATAAGAATGGTATGGTTATCGTGCGTATGGAGATTGGATTCCCCGCTAACGGAAGAACCATCAACGCCAGGGAATTATGCAAAATCCTTTTTGATTTTCTTCCAGGCTGCGTTAAAAAATCCCTTTATTACCGCTCCTTAGATGCTAAAGCGGTACAAAGGAATAAAGAATTGTCTGAAGACCAGCAGTTTATACGCCAGGAACTTTCCCAGCGAAACCTAGCTGCATTTGTGGCAAATGACTCTATACTGCCCAGGGAATCCGGTGTTTCTGACCGTCCTATGAAAGGAGCCGTTCCTTTCCTCTCACCAAAATCCATGGAAGTTACGCTTAATCTTCCATACCGCGGAAATATTTCCGGGATGGGCATCCCACAGGGCATTACATTAGTGGTCGGCGGTGGATACCATGGCAAATCCACACTTTTGAAAGCTCTGGAACTCGGCGTCTATAACCATATTGCTGGCGAC
>CANOHX010000065.1 GCA_947565885.1 uncultured Lachnospiraceae bacterium | reverse complement strand
CGCTCTTTCTTACGGTCCAGCACATAATTCCTGGAAATGATAGGCAGGTTGGCAAGCGCTATATTTTTCTCAATGCTCTCTTCAAGCATCAGCCCTTCCACTTTCCTGTCCTCCGTAATGAATCCAATGCCGTTTTTCATCGCCTGGATGGGAGATTTAATCTGCACTTCTTTGCCATCTATCTCAATTTTGCCGGATTCGTAGGGCAGGTTGCCAAAAATGGCCTGCATAATCTCCGTCCTTCCTGCGCCCATAAGCCCTGATACGCCAAGGACTTCCCCAGCTTTCACCTCGAAAGCTACATCCTCGAACACGCCTTTCTTGGTAAGGCCGCTGACCTTGAGTACCGTATCTCCAATCCTGCAATTTCGCTGCGGGTAACGCTCTCCGATTTCACGGCCAATCATCAGCTTGACGATTTCATTCATATTTGTCTCCGGGATATTCCTGGTTCCTACATATGTACCGTCACGCAGTACACTGATTCTGTCGCAAAGTTCGAATATCTCCTCCATGCGGTGGGAAATATAAACTATGGAAACCCCGGATTTTCGCAGCGACTGGATGACTTCAAAAAGCACCACTGTCTCGCTCTGCGTCAGGGCGGCTGTAGGCTCATCCATGATGATGACTTTTGCATCCACCATCAACGCCTTGCAGATTTCCACCATCTGCTGCTGTCCTACTGACAGGTTGGACATGACTTCGCCTGGATTGATATGGACGCCCAGCCGTCCCAACGCCTCTTCAGCCTTTTGCCGCATGGCTTTCCGGTCGCAAAACCCGAACCGTTTCGTAATCTCCTTACCCATGAACAGATTCTCTTCCACCGTCAAATCAAACAATACATTCAGTTCCTGGTGGATAAATACAATCCCTGCTTTTTCCGCTTCCTGGGGATTCTTGTAATTCATTTCCGTGCCGTCTACAATGACCGTACCCTTGTCTTTGGTGTAGACGCCGGTCAAAATTTTCATCAGGGTGCTCTTGCCAGCGCCGTTCTCTCCCATGAGCGCATGGACCTCCCCATGCCCCAGGACAAAACCGGCATCCTTCAATACCTGATTCGTTCCGAAGGATTTGTCGATTCCCTTCATCTCAATCTGCATTTGCTTTCCTCCTTTCAATCGGTAATGGCACGCGACGCTCTGCGTCACCTGCCAGCTCGTCGGAAAGCATTCCAGAAATGCTCCGCATTTGCTTTCCTCCTTTCAATCGGTAACGGCACGCGACGCTTTGCGTCACCTGCCAGCTCGTCGGAAAGCATTCCAGAAATGCTCCGCATTTGCTTTCCTCCTTTCAATCGGTAACGGCACGCGACGCTCTGCGTCACCTGCCAGCTCGTCGGAAAGCATTCCAGAAATGCTCCGCATTTGCTTTCCTCCTTCTATAAAATAATTTCCCATATTCTCCATGGAAAACTCAGAACAGGCAGGCGGACTGCAGGATAATATTGGCATATGGCGTCGTCTCTCCCGTACGGATGACCGCCTTGCATTGCTTGGTCCGTGCTTTCAGTTCTGCGTGGGATATATATTCGATTCCGCATTCCGTGTCCATTTCCTGGACAAGCGTTAGAATTTCTTGCAGGATATGTGGGTTCTTCTCCCGGATTTCCTCTGCAAGGACAATCTTTTCTACTTTCATCTCGTTTGCGACCTCTCTCAGCACTTCCATAAAGGATGGAACCCCCAGTTTCAGCGAAAGGTCAATGCGCTCCGTCTCCTCAGGGATGGGAAGCCCGCAGTCTCCCACTGCCAAGGTGTCCGTATGCCCCATATAAGACAAAACCCTTGAAATATCTGCGTTTATGATACCGTTCCTTTTCATGCTAACCCCTCCATCGCTCTTTTTACTTCATCGCGGGACGGCATTCCGCCCTGCGCCCCAAATTTTTCTGTGGACAGCCCGGCCGCCGTATTGGCAAATGCCAGGGCTTTTGTGATAAACATTCCTTCCATAACCGCTACTGTAAACGCTCCGTTTAAAGTATCCCCGGCTCCGGTGGTATCTACGACATTGGCTTTTCTTGCCGGCACTAAAACCACTTCCCCGCTCCTAAGGCACGTGCTGACACCCCGCGAGCCCTGTGTGATTACCAGTTTTTCAGGATACTTTCTCATCATTTCCTCAAAGGAAATATCCTCGCCAAACAGGATGACAGCTTCATGCTCATTAGGCGTAAGGTATGTTACCTTATCCAGGATTTCCTGTTTTACCGGCCGTGCAGGACCTGGGTTCAAGACTGCTTTTACGCCATGTTCGGCACACAGCTCTATGACATATTCTACTGTCTCCTGCGGAATCTCATGCTGCAGCAGGACAATCTCACATTCCAGAAGGGAATCCTTGACCTCGTTCACATAATCGATGTTTACGTCATCGTTCGCTCCTGCCACTACCACAATCGTGTTGTCATTGTCCCCTACCGTAATCATTGCCAGTCCGGTCGGCGTTCCTGCCACTGTCTTGATACATTTTGTCTCAACGCCTACATCCTGCATGTTCTTGATAAGGCTTGCCCCTGCAGCATCATCTCCCACACAGCCGAACATCTCAACCTTAGCGCCGAGCTTTGCCATGGCAACGGCCTGGTTCGCCCCCTTTCCTCCCGGGATGTACTTCAGGTCCTCACCCTTTACCGTCTCGCCCTTGAGAGGAATCCGTTCTGCCTTTACCGTCATATCCATGTTGATGCTTCCGACTACTCCAATTTTTCCCATAGTGCTTCATCTCCTTTACAAATCTTGTAATTCACATTATAAACATTTATATAAAATTTTCAATAGTTTTTTGTAATTATTTTATATAATATTTGCGATTTGTATTGTTTTAACAGTTTTATATGTTACTTTTTGTGTATTTTTGCCAAACCCTGTCGTTATCCAAACCTTTCGCTTGGATTTCACCTTTATTATTCTCAAGATTTTTTATATAAAATTTTTAATGAAATTTTATGCATTATTTGGTATTGTTGAAAATTGAGCATAGTACCAAAAGACAAAAAAATAGAACCTCCGTATCTTCCTCATACATCAGTCCTATATCACAATATAACCGCAGACAATGCCGCAGCAAACATCAGTCTTTTATTTCTTTTACGCTGCCGCGCTCCACAAACTCTGCGCAAACCTGAATCTTTACTTTCGCCTCGCTGTTCTTGCTGTCCGCGGACAGCAGTTCCCGAACTGCCCTTGCTCCCAGCTCCTGCTTATATACGTGGACGGTAGATAACGGCGGGTCCGACACGATTCCATAAGCGATATCGTCGAAGCCAATCACGGAAATATCCTCCGGAATCCGGTAACCGCACTCCTTCATCGCCTGCATGCTCCCGATGGCAATCACATCGTTATCTGCAAAAAATGCCGTCGGCACCTCTTTGGCGCCAGCCAGGTATTCCTTCATCTTCTGATATGCAGTCTCTATCCTGGTTCCCAGCGTGGCAATGTATGCCGGCAGAACCGGATATTCATGTTGGTTCATCACCTGAAAATACCCCTTTTCCCGGGAACGGAAAGCCTGTATCCTCGACTCCCCCCGCAGATAGCCGATTCTGGTATGTCCCTTTTGCACCAGATATTCCACGGCCTCCGCGGCAGCCTCCGTATCGTTAATCAACACGCTGTTGAATGCATATTTTTCACTGCGCCCATCCAGCAGCACAATCCGGTTCTTGGCTCTGGCATACGGCTCGTAATCTTCTTCGAGCATCTCTGTCCCCAAAAGTATTACTGCGCTCTGCATGTCTGCCAAAATATCGGCAAGCTGCTCCTGGTAATCCGCATCATTGATATCCACATAGCAGAAGACCATCTCATATCCCATTAGCTTCGCCTGATGCTCTACGCCCTCAATGACTGCAGGATGGAAAAAACTTTCATCTATAATCAGCCCATCCCTGCGAAAAATCACAAAACGGATTTTCGTAATCTCCTCCTCCATACGGTAGCCAAGCTTCTGTGCCGTTTTAAGAATCTTTTCTGCCGTTTCTTTATTGACGCCCTTTTTACGGTTCAGCGCATTTGATACCGTGGACATGGAAAACCCGGTATCCTCACTGATTTTACGGATATTTACTTTCATAACATTTCTGCCCTCTCATATGTTAACCTATATGCCATACGGCCGGCTGACACAACTGTAAGCCAGCGCTTCGAAAAACATTATAACATAAATTAAAATATTTTGGAAAAAAATATAAATTTTTATATAGAGAACTTTTGCCATGCCACCATTCTATCATTTCCGTAATCTGTTCCTAAAATTTGAGTTTCCTTTTTATCACAGTCAAAATCAACCAGACGCCGAAACTGCAGAGCTCCGCTAGGACAAATATATTTTTTTATTTTTAATTCTAATTTGCAATTATATAGAAATATTTTTTGATACAATAGTACAACAGATAACATCCAAAAGGAGGATTTCTATTTATGAAAATGATTATTGGCGATAAATTCGTAGAAGCATTAAATAATGAAACGATTCCTGTAATAAATCCTTATGACGGCAGTTTTTTAGACACCATCCCCCATGCGACGCGCGAGGATGTGGATCTTGCCGTCCAATATGCCGTCCAGGCACAGAAATCCTGGAAAAACGTACCTGTATACGAGCGTGTAGAACTTGCCATGAAATTTGTGGAACTTGTGCGCCAGCACAAGGAGGAACTCGCGGAAACCATGACGCGCGAATCCGGCAAGACTATCACCGAATCAAGAAATGAAATCAACAATGTTTTCACTGCCTGGCCCGCATTCTGTGAAAAAGCAAAGCATTTATATGGAGAGGTCATCCCCAATGGCATGGAACGTGGACACGATAAAAATATCGTGCTGACAAGGCGTGAACCAGTCGGCGTTGTGGCATGTATCATCCCTTTCAACTTCCCCTGCAACCTGTTCGGGCAGAAAGTTGCACCGGCGCTTTTATCGGGTAATGCCGCCATCATCAAACCTGCCACGGACAACCCCTTGACCGTCTGCAAACTGGCAGCCTTGCTCCGGGAAGCCGGATTCCCATCAGGTGTCGTGCAGCTTGTCACCGGGCGCGGCTCCACCACCGGCAACTACCTGTGCGAGCATGAACATGTCCATGCCATCACCCTCACTGGCTCCACGGCCGTGGGCAAATCTGTTGCCCGCCGTGCTGCTGACACTTTAAAGAAAGTAGCCCTGGAACTGGGAGGGAACGATGCCTTTATCGTCCTTGAGGACGCCGACCTGGAACTTGCCATCCACGAAGCCGTCCAGGCAAGATTTTATAATGCCGGACAGATTTGCTGTGCACCCAAACGTTTCCTCATCCATAAATCACTCTATTCCCAGTTTGTGGACGAGGTCGTAAAGCGCACCCGTTCCCTGCAGAAAGGAAATCCCCTGGAAGACGGCACACAGGTGGCAACCGTCATCAGTGAAACGGCGGCCAGCGAAGTAGAGCGGCAGATTAACCTGACCATCAGCCAAGGCGGTAAGCTCCTTCTGGGTGGCAAGCGCAGCGGCGCCTCGGTGGAACCCACCATCCTCGCAGACGTTCCAGCCAAGGCGGACATCATGCATGATATGGAAGTCTTTGGTCCCGTGATGCCCATAAGCTCATTTGAGACAGAGGAAGAGGCAATTGCGATCGCCAACGACACGATTTATGGACTCGGCGGAAGCGTTTTTACCAACAGCCTTGCCAAAGCTGCCCGCTTTACCCAGGAATTGGAATGCGGCAGCGTTGTTGTCAACGGTTCCAGTTACTTCCGCAGCTTCGAGATGCCATTCGGCGGCTGGAAACAGTCCGGCGTGGGCACGGAGGGCGTGCTCTCCACTTTCGATGAACTTACAAATACCAAATGCATTGCGTTCAAGGGAATACTCTAAGAAACGCAGATGAAAATCTGCGGCTGGCAGTGGATAACAGCAGATTCGTGAATTCTGGGAAAGGAATTTTCCCAGAATTCACTTCATATTCGCTATACTAAAGTTTACGGAACAAGTCATCAATTGTTGTATTAAAAATCTGCGCGATTGCATACAGCTCTTTGTCCGTTGCGATTCTGCTCTGCCCTTCTAGCTTAGACAGCGAGGAAAGGTTGATGTCAACGCCCAAAAGCTGCATATTGGTTGCAAGGTCTTTCTGGCTCATTTTATTGAGCCTGCGGATCCTTGTTATATTTGCCCCTATCATATTCTTATCCCCAAGCGGTTTCTGTCTTGGTTTCATTTGTGTGCTCCTTAACATATACATGATTGAAAGCATTTCGATTATGTGATAGAATTGTGATGGAATTATGATAACATACGTTTCTCAGGATGAAAGGATGGGAATATTTCTTATGGATAGTATTGTTCAGGCTGTGTTCGAACACAGCATTGCAACACCTGATAAAGCAGCCGTCATTGTCGATGACAGAAAAATCAGCTACCAGCAGCTGACCGAAAAGGTTAAAATCTTTTCTGCTTCCCTCAGATCTCACAGTATCCGCAAAGGACAGCGCATTGTATTGGAATCTGATGACCTGATTTCTTACTTTGCGGCTTTTTTGGGTTGCCAGTATAGCGGTATGGTAGCTGTACCGATTGAGAAAAATATTTCCGAACATAAACTGCAGGACATTTTAAAATCTACCAAACCCTCGCTGGTTTTGAGGAAAAATAAAGGCCAAAGTTACGATGATTTCTTTGATGCCAATTCAGCCTCCAGCAATATCAGCTATCCAAAAGGCGATGCTACTTCCGCTATCATTGCCACAACTGGCACAACTGGTAAACCGGTGCTTATCACGCACACAAACAGAAGTATGCTGGCAGAAGCCGAGAACCTTTCCGCCGGCACTGACATAAACAGCAGCACCGTACTCTTTACCAACATACCGTTTAACCTGGCGCTCGGCTACCGGAGGGTATTCGCCGCGCTTTACGCAGGCGGGGCGGCAGTGATTACCAATCGTACATTGACTGCCGAAATGCTGGGCAGATATATTGAAAGATATCAGATTAATTACATGGCTGTTGTCAACACGAACATCAATCTTCTTCTGGACATCCATGACCATGATTTGATACAGGCCGTCAGCCGCCTCCATACGTTAGAAATTCTCGCCGGATCGGTTACGCCCACGCAGATACGCTCTTTCCGCCAGCAATATCCGGACGTATTGTTATACAACGTCTACGGCATGACAGAATCCGGCTGCGTGCTCATCAACAATATTTCCCAGAATCCAGCAGAAAATTGCCTGGGAAAACCTGCCATGCACTCACAGATATGCATTGTTGACGAGAATGGATGTAAAATAAACACACCTAACCAATACGGTTACATTGCGATCAAGGGCAATACGAGCATGTCCGGTTATTACCACAAGAGAGCGCTCACGGAAAAAGTCATGCACTCAGACTTTATTGTATCGAGCGATATCGGCTATTTCGATGAGGATGGCTATTTCTATTTTGTCAGCCGTGTCGGCGATATCCTCAATGTCGATGGGCATAAATTCTCTCCCGCCGACATCGAACATGCAGCCAACGGATATGAGGGCATAACCGACTGTGCATGTGCCGCTTCACAGAACCCGGACTGCTCCCATGTTCCCATCCTCTATATCGTCTGTTCAGGTCCTGGATTTGATTTTGGAGAATTTGAAGATTACTTAAAACAGCATCTGGAACCATACAAGATACCGCAGGAAATCATTCCTATCGAAAAAATTCCCAGGACTGCCACCGGCAAAATCCTCAGGAAATCATTAAATACGCAAAAAATATAACAAAGTGTGCAGACTGGATGGCAAATCAGCACAAGAGGAAAGCCAATGCGAAGCAATATTTTCCTCTTGTGCAGGCATGCCTCATGCATGGAATGCTTGTTACCTTATCTCCGCCTTCCACAGTCCATGCAGGTTGCAGTATTCATACGCAGCCACGGCTTTATCGCCCTCAGGCAGCACAAACTCCGCCTCCGGCTTATCCTGCGGCGAAAGCACGCGCAGCTGCCCGCCCTGTTCTGTCTCCAGGTAAATCCACATAATGTAATGTTCCTGCAGCATGGGATGCTCAAGCTCCCCAACCTTTACCTGAACTTTGCCGCCCTGTTCCGTGACCACCGGTACGTGTTTTTCCCCGGATGCATCTGTGGTGTTTGCTTTCAGCTCCTGAAACACCTTTCCTCCCGCATGTTCCCCGGACACAATCTCCATGGCTATGCTCTGGCATTCATTGCACTTAAAAAAATTCATGGCATTTCCTCCTTTTTGCATACGCTATTCTCTAAGGAAACACTGAGGAACCAGCATTTCCCTGCTTATATTTTCATAAAAAGTATGCCCAGATAACCCCAAAAAATACCATAAACTTACTAGGAGGAAAGCCAATGTGTAGACGCTACACCAATTCCGCGATTCTTGTGACCCCTACATAGATTTCTGAAATTTTATACCAGGTAGGATAATCCACCACTCCGGTCTGCGGCAGCCCAAACACAGACTGGAACTGCCTTACTGCCCGCTCCGTTGCCGGCCCAAACGAGCCGTCCGCAGTAATCCTTGGGATTGACGTATACACCTGGGCAATCCTGTTTAACTGCTCCTGCATCTGACGCACTTTATCCCCGCTGGAACCGACTGCGAGGTTCTCCCTCGGCCAGGATGCCGGGATACCGGAAATCTCCTCCGCCTCATTGATATACATATTGCTGCCATAATAGTAGCGCAATATCTGGATTGCCGAGTAATTTTGGTCGCCCAGGTACTTGGAACCCCACTGGCTCATCCAGTTGGGGCAGGTAACCCGCTGCCCATCGCAATACTGTGTAAGAATCGGCTGGCGCACATTGGGCCTTGAAAGGAAATTGGTAAACATTTCGTCCACTACCCGGGAAATGCTGCTGAAATAATTTCTGCCATATACCCATTTATGGTCGTATGCCGTAGAAGATGTAATTGTGAAATCATAGCCTTTGTTGCGGTACCACTCCGTATACACCCGGTTCATGGTAAAGGACATGATGGCAAGTATATTTGCCCGGATAGTGCTGTCTGGCCAGGTGGCGTAAATCTCACTGGAAGCCACATTTTTAATGTAATCTTTGTATCTCACATAATAATCGTCTGCCGTTGAGTCCCCTGGCGTCCCATCGTGGACAATTACATATTCCGGTACTACTACACGGCTGAGGACAATCTCACCGCTCTCATCCATAGGCTTAATCTCCGCCTCCGCAATCTTCGGCGGAAAATTCCCAAACAATGTATTTGCCGGGATTACAATATTCTTCCCTTCCTCTGAGACTTCCAAAGGCTCCATCCGCACGTTCTGTAAAGACAGCTCCCCTGAAAACACATCCACGCCTTCGATGCTTACCGGACGATAACCCTCTGCTTCCACCTGCACGGTATATTCCGCATAAGGCTGGTTCATCTGTTCCGGCTCCATGCTATACTCCAACGGCGGAGCCGCCAACGTCAGGGTTTCTGACTGCCCTTCCGCATTGGTAGAAACCTGCTCTAAGGTGCTTCCCGGCTCTCCCGTATAAGAAATCGTAACCTTAGCATCCTGCACCGGAATCAGCCCTACCGAAGAGGTTACCTGAATCTTTATCGTTCCATTATCCACATGGTTTACCTGCGCTGCGCGCAAATGACTGTTTCGCATAAATACCTCGAAATTCATAAACTTATTTATAAGTTATGATTCAGGCAGCAAAAGGGTGCAACGGCAGAGAATATAAAATATGATTTCCACCTGCTATCTCGGCGCACCACCGCCGTGTACGTTTTTTGCAATTTTTATGGTTGAAAAATCCGCCCTGCTGAATTTGGCAACGCACATGGTAAAGAAAAATGCACCGATAAGAAGTGTAATCACCAATCCCATAAGCGGCGTAATGACAAATTCTCCAATAGAAAAAGCCATGCCCTGCTGTATGAGTTCCTCCGTAGTCATCGAATTTGCACCCAAAGCAATATAACGGAAGATGGAGGTCGTGTAAGTCAGCGGGTTCAGATACACAATGGGCAGTAAAAAGCCGGGCATGATGGTTGTGGGAATATATGCACCGGAAACAAAAGTCAGCGGCATCATAATCATGGAACTAACTGTTTGGAACGAAGGCGAATTACGAGAAACTGTTGCCAAAAACAGACCTATTGCACCAAATGTAACGGCAGAAATAAACATAACAGCAATCATCAGCAAAATTTGCAGTATATTTACTCTAAGACCGATTACCATACCAACAATCATTGTAACGACACCCTGTAACGTCGCAACTACTGCACCGGACAGAATATTCCCCAAGGAGATCTGAGAACGGGCAATAGGTGCTACCATAACCTCTTTCATATAACCACTGGAAATGTCCGACAGGATATCCGATGAATTATTAATGCTGGTCTGAAAAACGCTCATAATGATGACACCGGCAATCAGGTAATTCATAGGGGCATCAAGGCCTGCCATAGATGACTTCATTAAAAATGAAAACATTACCAGCATAAACATGGACATAAACAGGCTTCCGAATAATCTGCCCTTACTCCTGACATAATTTAACAGGTTTCTCTGTGTGATTGCTGTAATTGGATTCATTATTCTCTAATCTCCTTTCCTGTGATTGCAAGAAACACTTCATTGAGCGTTCCTCTTTTTACCTCAAAATCAACAATACTTTCTTTGCATTCCGATAAAATTTCTAAGGCGGCGGAGGCATTTTCCGTATGGAAAACCAGCCTGTTTTTCTCTTTCTCGTAGGGTATATCCTTTTTCGCAAGAGCCGCTTCAGGCAAATCGCTCTGGCTGCAGATGATATCTACTTCTGTGCCGGTATATTGGTGTTTCAAATTCTCAGGCTTATCACTTGCAACGATTTTCCCATGATCCATAATTACGATTTTTGAACAGACCTCTGCCTCGTCCATGTAGTGGGTGGTAAGAAAAACCGTCATGTTTTTCTGCTTTTGCAGCCTCTGAATGTATTCCCATACATTTGCCCTTGTCTGCGGGTCAAGACCGGTTGTTGGTTCATCTAAAAACAAAATTTTCGGATAATGAACCAGTCCTCTTGCAATTTCCGCCCTCCGTTTCATGCCGCCTGACAGACTGCCTACTATGGCTTTTTTCCAATCCATAAGCTCCACCAAGTCAAGGGCGAAGTCGATGCGCTCCCGTACCTCATTTTTCGGTACTTTATAAAAGCTGCAATGATATTTCAGATTTTCCTCCACAGTCATCTTAGCATCCAGCGTAGAATCCTGAAACACAATACCAATGTCCTTTCTGACGGCGCTTTTTCCTTTGGAAACATCATGTCCGTTAATTTGGATGATTCCCTCGGACTTATCAAGAATCGTACACAACGTGTTGATTGTCGTGCTTTTCCCTGCGCCATTCGGACCAAGAAAAGCGAAAATGCTGCCCTCGTCCACAGTAAAGGAAATATCATCCACAGCCTTAAAACTGCCATAGTTTTTTGAAAAATGTTCTACTTTAATGATTGGGTTCACTCTGCTACCATCCTTTCATTTTCCTAATTATATAACTAACCTTATTAGCAATATTTTTGTAAAAAAAGCTCACTGCCCTCGGTGTGAGCTTTATCTCCAGATATTGCCAAACTCTATTAATTTTTGTTGTATCCGAACATATGCAAGGGCATCTTCTTCTCCCAAAGCCTCCAGCATTTTTGCAACAGAATGAATCATCGCATTCCTGCGTTCTTCTATCGTAGCAATACCTGTTTTTGTCAATTCTACAATAACCTGCCGACTGTCATTGGAATCCGGGGTTCTGGTAACCAGCCCCTGCTTTTCAAGCGACTTTAAGATTGCCGCAATTCTTGCCGTGGTGAGCATAAGGGCTTTGCTCATATCTTTCGGATACACCTTATTTCCATTAGCAATAATATAGTTCAATGCAAGAACCTCACCCCTTGCCATATGGGACATCTCTCTTTCCATTTTGACCTGCGGTGCTTTTGCCCGCATGTCAATAAGCTTTACAGCCAATTCTCTATAGTCCATGCCTTCACTTCCTAACTCTATTGCTAACTTTGTTAGGTATAATAGCATAGTCCATCTCGATTGTCAATACAGTAAGCAAAATTTCATCAGCAATGAATAACCAGTAAGATAAAACAAACCCATTATTTTCTTTGTCATTTCATGATTTTTACAAGCATATCAAATCAATTCGCACGCCTTAACTGTTTTGTGTTATAATGTGTTAAGAGTTATTAAATCCCTTAGATTTTGTGAAAAGCCAATCGGTATTTATGGAAAGATAAAAAATCTTTGTAATTGCAACTATGGGATTATTCAGTAAGGATGAGGCAGGTATTCTGGCTCGGCGGCTGAATAGGTACGGTGCTCAAGGTTGTGCTAAAGCTGAAGATAAGTATGCCATGTGTTATCGCTGTATCAACACTTGTCCTAAGCAAGCAATTACGTTATTGGGGAAAAGGGTTGTAGGGCAGGGTACGATAGAAAAATATTTATAAACATTCGGAGTGATACTTATGAAAAATACCGCCGCCATCGGCAATACCATTTTTATTTATCTGGTTGCCCTTTTGCCAGTACTGTTATTTGCCAACGGCAAGAGCCAGATTATCACGTTTCTATGGGAACATCTTTTTTCCAATAATATTTTTGTTCCGCTTGGATTCATATTATTATTGGGGATTAGCCTCTATCTTGTAAATATACTTTTTTTGCTGAACGCAAGAAATGGGAAATGGACCTCGCAGGAACTGTGCAGGACAAACATGACAGTGAAGCTTCTACAAATACCGGCATACCTGTTCATCTTTGTTGTGGGGCTGCTCTGTACTGTGATGATTTTCACCATTGGCATTTCTTTTGCTCTTGTGCTGTTTGACATTTTCAGCATCGGCATGACGGGCCTGTTCGCCTGTTCTGCTTTCTATGCACTGAAAAAAGAGCAGAAAATTTCAGGAAAGATGCAATTGCTTTACTCGCTTGCATCTTTCCTGTTCTGTGCAGATGTTGTTATTGCTGTCCTAGGATATCGAATTTCTAAACCTGAAAACACAACAAGAAAAACATAAAAGTTTATTAACTCATGCTATTACATACATCCTTTATCTTTCATTCCACCCCGATGTATAATAACTACAAACATCATTAATTTCTATATCTGAATATCCTTCCTGCACTAAGTAGTTCTTTAGTATGCCCCAAACACTATCGAACGCATTAGTCTCAGGAGGAAAAATATCAGCCGTTGTATATCCTCTGTACCTTTTTTCCTCGAATCTAAAATCATGTACCAATGAATACATATAATCATTAGAATTTACTCGACATGTTATATTTCCTTTTCCTGCACTTTTAGCTCTATCCCAATCA
>CANOHX010000064.1 GCA_947565885.1 uncultured Lachnospiraceae bacterium | reverse complement strand
AAGATAATTTCTCCCATCAGCTTGACGGCGTCCATGTCTAACCCCGTCTTGGTAGAACCCAGGTTGACAGAGCTGCACACACGCTCCGTCTCCGCCAATGCCTGGGGAATTGAGCAAATCAGGTTCTCATCCCCCATTGTCATGCCCTTTGAGACAAGCGCAGAATATCCTCCGATAAAATTCACGCCCACTTCTTTTGCCGCCCTGTCCAAGGTCCTGGCAATTGATACAAAATCCTCAGGCGTCCTACAGGCTGACTGCCCTACTAAGGAAATGGGCGTCACAGAAATTCGTTTATTTACAATGGGGATGCAGTATCCCCGCTCAATCTCTTCTCCTGTCTTCACAAGATTTTCTGCTACTGATGTAATTTTCTTATAAATATTGTCATTTAACTTCTGTAAATCTGCATCAATGCAATCAAGCAGACTGATTCCCAAGGTAATAGTCCTTACATCAAGGTTCTCCTGCTCAATCATTTTGTTAGTTTCGTTTACTTCCCAGATATTTATCATTGCGCCGCTCCTTAAATTCTGTGCATTTTCTTAAAAATCTCTTCCCGCTGGCATTTGATATTCACGCCAATTTCCTCTCCTAATGCCTCTAAATCCCTGGCGCACTGATCAAAAGGCTTATCCGCATTTTTCATATCGGCAATCATCATCATATTAAAAAAATCCTGCACAATCGTCTGGCTGATGTCCAGCACATTTATCTGGTGCTCCGACAGATAAGTACATACTTTCGCAATAATTCCCACGGTATCTTTCCCTACTACCGTGATAATTGTCCTGTCTGCATTTCTCTCCATATAATTCTACCTCCAAACAACTAAAACTCAATTACATCCGATACCTCATCGCGCTTTGCCACATGGATGGGGAAATCCCCCGCATGGTATGGGCAGTCCGCCATATCAATTTCCAGCCGCACTGTCTCGTAGGCAAGCCGCTCATAATTATTTTCTTTACTCAGATGGCCTAACATTGCCACCTTGAACCCATCATGGAGCACCTCGCTCAAAAGCTGCCCTGACAGTTCATTGGATAGATGCCCCCTATCTCCCAAAATCCTCTGTTTTAAGTAGTAAGGGTAGGTTCCGACCTGAAGCATATGTACATCGTGGTTAGCTTCAAGGAGAAGCACATCCAGATTCTGCAGTTTCTCTACGATATAAGCGTCATACCTGCCAAGGTCAGTCATCACCCCCAAAGATTTCCTGCCGTGCCGGAGCACAAATGCTGTCGGCTGGGCAGCATCGTGGGAGATGGCAACAGGGCTTATCTTAATGTCCCCGATAGTAAAATCCACATCTGGCTCAATTTCCCGAAACAGCTCCGGGGGAATCTCCCCTACGCTTCTGCAATTCAATACCGCCTCTTTCGTCCCCTTGGTTGCATAGATGGGAATGCCATGCCGCCTGGAAACCACGCCCAGACCGCTGATGTGGTCTGAATGCTCATGCGTGATGAGAATTCCTCCCACCTCCCGGGTGGTATGCCCTATCTCACTAAGCCCCTCCTCTATCCGCTTTCCGCTGATGCCGGCATCAATCAGTAAATTCGTGCTGTCGGAAGCAGCAAAAATACAATTCCCGCTGCTTCCGCTGGCAATGCTGCATAATCTCATGTCCTATCAGTCCTCCCAATAAATATCAAGGACATCGCCTTCTTTTAGTTCGGCTGTGTAAGAGGGCGATTCCCCATTCAGGAGGGTAACAATACTCTTGCCATTGCCGCTTTGCAAATCAAAGCCAATCACGTCAAATACGTCCACGAACACATACGTCTGCTTGCCGGTCAGTGTCACCGGCATCTTATTTACCACTATATGGAGATCTATTCCTGCCATTTTTGCCGCTGCACGCTTGGCAACGCGCTGCTCGGCCCGCTCAATGATAGTGGGGCGGATATCGTTCTCCGTAGCTTTCTGTTCTTCTATAAATTTCTCTTCCAGTTCCTCTTGCGTCAGTTCGCGCCCCGGCTCTTCATAACTCTTATCCACATTGCGGATGGCATCCAATTTCTTCTGCAGTTCAGATTTCTTTTCCACAATTTCTGCCGGCTCTGCGGCCGGTGCTTCCGCTATGGCAAGTTCCGCCTTAGTTTCCTGTTCTATTTCCGACTGCGGCGTCCGGAACGCCTGCACGGTCCACTCAATAGAGAAATTTTCATAGACCAGCGTATCTAAATCTGCCGGTTTGTTATTGACCAGGATTTCTTTTTCCATGTCAATTTCCACGTCCATAAATTCAATAATCTGGGAGACCGTGTAATATCCTCGCAATTCCACCCTGTCATTTTCCTGAATCTCATAATCGGGCATCTCTATCACCCCATTGACCTCTGCAAACCGGGGACAAGATACTATCCGTCCATTCACCTCCACGTTCAGCATGGACCTGCCGTACTCTTCCAAATCGTCTAGACGGCAGACTGCATCGCTGCCTTGCGTAGAGGGTTCAATCGTAATATCGCTGTTGGGTTCTAAAGGCGCATTGATATTGGTAAGATGTCCATTGACCCGCACGACTGCAGAGTCCCCTGCCTCACCTCGGGCAATGCGTTTCCTGCCATTGACCGTGAAATTGATTTCTTTGCCCCGCCGTGGGAAAAGCTGCTCATTGGGGAATCCTGCCTGTAAAGCAGCATCCACAATCGTCAGCTTGTCGTTATCATACAATTTAATCCTTTCCCCATTAAACCGTACAAAAATAAAATTATTCTTCTGGTCATAATAATTCAGGCAGATACCGATTGGCGTTACAAGCAGTGGGTCTTTGCGAATATCCTGCTGTTCAAAATGAATCTCCTGCAGCACTTCCTCTCCGCGCAATGCCACACGCTCCTGCGGCAGACCCAGTTCAAACGCAAGGTGCTCAATAAAGCCATGGATTTTTCCGCCGCCGCCGACCACAAAGGTTGCGCTGACTGTCTCCCCTCCATTGAGTTCTTTAATCTTGGCTGCAATATTCTCTGCCAAATCATCCACCAGAGGCTTCAGCAGCTGCCATACCTCCTCGGCGGTGACCGTATGCTTTATCATCATGATATCCTGATATTCAATTTCTTCCTCTATGCCAGACTGTAGCTTGATGTGCTCCGCCGTCTTGAAATCCACCAGGTAATGCTGCACCAACAGTTCCGTCAGTTCATCCCCTGCGCTTGGAATCATGCCATATGCAATGATGCTCCCATCCCTGGTTACGGAAATATCGCTGGTCCCCGCACCGATATCGACAAGCGCGATATTCAGCATACGGAACGTCTCCGGAATCGCCACATTGATTGCAGCAATAGGCTCCAAAGTCATGTTTGCCACTTTAAGGCCTGCCAGCCCAACCGCGGAATACAGACCGTCCACAACATCTTCCGGCAGGAAAGTTACAATGATATCCTCGCTGATTTCTTCTGCCTTATGGTTCTCCAGATTGGAAAATACATCTCCGTTCAAGTAATATTTAACCACCGAATAGCCCACGCAATAGAACTTAAACTTCGTATCATTGTTCTCATTCAGAATCCGCTGTGCTTTCTCAATTCCCAGCAAATCAAGCGTATGGATATCCTCACCTGAAACTACGTTTTCCTCCTCAAATTCATAGCTTACTGTGGTGGTCACGGTCTTTAACACTCGACCAGCCGCAGCGATGCATACATCGTTGAGTTCTATCTGAAGCTGGGATTCCAGCTCCTTTTTCACCTTATTGATTGTCCTGCCCACACGTCCGATATCATGTATCTGCCCATCCAGCATGGAACGCGTCTCATGCTCCTTGATGTACTGGGCTATCACGAAAAATTCTTCCTCCTGGCGGTACCCTACCGTACCCACTACATTGCGGGTTCCGATATCCAGACCAAATACCAGGGGGATCCCCTCTATCTGCTGTTCTTGCACCTGTTCCAATTCTCCTTTATTTTTGATAATCTGTGCAACCTGGTAAAATGCCTCTTCTTTCGTGCCGTTATTGTCAATCACAATCTGGCAATGCTCCCGGTACTCTTCTTCTGTCATCTGGCTGTCAAATATTTTTTCAATTTTGCTCGGAGAATATTGGCGGGACTCCATCAGACGCTGTCTGCGGGTTTCCTCCGTAGCATAGATATACCAGATTTCATCGCAGATTTTATCGTAATGGTCCTCAATCAGAAGCGCCGCCTCTATGATAACAAAATCTAAAATACGCATCTGCCTCTGCTCTTCTATCCTATCGCAGATATACTGTTTCACTGCCGGATGGACCACCTTATTTACATCCTGCCTAAGCTGCGGGGATTCAAATAATTTTTTTGCCAATACCTTCCGGTTAATCGTTTCATCTTCGTTATAGATTTCTACCGGAAGGAATTTTAAAAGCTGCTCATAACATTCCGTTCCCGGCTCCATCAGCATCTCGGCAATCCGGTCTGCCTCTAAATTCCTGACTTTATAATTTTCCTGCAAATATTCCAAAATAGCGGATTTTCCTGCTCCCACTCCGCCAGTGATTCCAATTACCTGCATAATTTCAGCTCCTCTTTTCTCATGTGCCTTATTGCGGCATATTGCCTGTTCTATCTCAAAACTGGTTTCCGCCTTGTTTCATATCAATGTGCCTCATACCAGTCTTTGCCTTGCTTCATATCAATGTGCCTCATACCAGTTTCCGCTTTACTTCATATCAATGTGCCTCATACCAGTCTTTGCCTTGCTTCATATCAATGTGCCTCATACCAGTTTCCGCTTTACTTCATATCAATGTGCCTCATACCAGTCTTTCCCCTGTTTCATATCAATTTCCAGATTCACGGAAAGCTCTGCTGCCGTCTCCATATCCTCTTTTAAAATAGCTTTAACACGCTCAATCTCATCTTCCCACGTCTCTATCAGCAATTCGTCATGGACCTGCAGTATCAGCCGCGATTTCAGATTCTGCTCTTTCAGGGACTGGCTAACCCGCACCATGGCAATCTTGATAATATCTGCCGCCGTTCCCTGGATTGGGGAATTCATCGCCACCCGCTCCCCGAAGGAACGCTGCATATAGCTGCTCGAAGACAGTTCCGGCACTGGCCTTTTCCTGCCAAACATCGTGGTAACAAAGCCCTGTTCCTTAGCCTGCTGCACCTGCCTGTCCAAAAACTGTTTTACACCAGGGTACGTCGCAAAATAAGATTCAATGTATTGTGAGGCTTCCTTGGTAGTGATGCTCAGATCCTGGCTCAGCCCAAAAGAACTGATGCCGTATACGATACCAAAATTGACTGCCTTGGCATTCCTGCGCTGCAGGGAAGTCACCTCCTCAAACGGCACATGGAACACCTGGGACGCTGTCATCCTGTGGATATCCTGCGCTTCCCGATAAGCCTGGATTAGATTCTCATCTTCAGACATATGAGCCAGTACACGCAGTTCAATCTGAGAATAATCGGCGTCTATCAGCACACAGCCCTCCTGAGGGATGAAAACTTTCCTTATCTGCCGCCCCAGTTCCATACGGATGGGAATATTCTGCAGGTTGGGGTCTGTGCTGCTAATCCTGCCCGTGGCAGTGATGGTCTGATGGAAACAGGAGTGAATCCTGCCATCCTCCTCAATGAAGTTCGCCAGGCCGTCTGCATAGGTAGATTTCAATTTCGTCAATTGCCGGTATTCCAATATTTTGGAAACCAACGGATATTCTCCAGCCAGCTTCTCCAGCACATCCGCTGCCGTAGAGTATCCGGTCTTCGTCTTCTTGCCATACGGCATTTTTAATTTATCAAAAAGAATGACTCCCAGCTGTTTGGGGGAATTAATATTAAACTGCTCTCCGGCATCTGCATAGATTTCCTGTTCAAGCTCTACAATCTTTCCCGACAAATCTTCGCCATAAGCTTTGAGCTGATCGGCATTTACCAGAACTCCTTCCCGCTCCATCTCATAGAGCGTATACAACAGAGGCATCTCTATCTCACGGTAGAGTTTCCACATTCCTCCCTCTGTCAGCTTCTCTTTCAGCGCCTGCGCTGCCCGCAAAGAAATATATGCTGTCCAACAGGCATATTCCAATACCTCCTGCGGTTTGTCGCTGGCTGCCTGTCCCAAAGATAATTTGCCCAGCAAATCCTGCTTTGTCGGCACTAACAAATCCAAATGCTCCTTGGCGATGTCATCGTAACTGTAATCATTCTTCAGGGGATTTATCAGATATGCTCCTATCAGCACATCTTCCATATGTCCTCTTGCCTTATCGGAAACAGCAAGATAAGGAAGCTGTGACTTCAGACCAAAGGTTGCCGCCATGTCCGCTGCCTCTGCCAGCTTCTCTGTCTCTGCCGCAAGGTATTCCCCTGTCATATTTTCATTGGCTGCCAGATAGCAGATTTGTTCTTCCCCATATGCAATGCCGATTCCCAGAATATGGGAACCCTTCATTATCTGCCCCTCCCCAGAAATCTCAGCGTCTGCTTTCCATAAATCGTCCAATGTAAGCTGTCCTTGTTTCTCTGTCGGTTCCCGGTTGGGGTCTGCAATCAGAAAGAATCCTATCCTGCCGCTCTCTCCTGCCTGTTGAAATACCCTGTCGGCTTCTGCCTTGTCTGTTATCTTCTGGAACTTCTCTTCCAGAGGGTTTGCCGGCGCCTGTAAATCAAAACGGCTCAGCATATTCTTAAACTCCAGCTTCTTCATCCACACATAAGCTTCCGGCGTAAACAGATTGCCCAGCGCAGCCTGGCTGATATCGTATTCCACAGGCGCATTCACTTCTATGGTCGCAAGCGTCTTGCTCATCTTTGCCATGTCATAGTGTTCCCTGAGGTTGTTCTGCGCCCGCGGGGGCTTCACTTCTTCAATATGCTCATAGGCATTCTCTATACTGCCATAGGCTGCAATCAGGCTAGTCGCCGTCTTCTCACCAATCCCCGGCACGCCCGGAATATTATCCGCACTGTCTCCCATCAGCGCTTTTACATCTACGAATTCCGTCGGAGTTACCTGGTATTTCTCTTTTACATCGCTGGCATAATAATCTTCAATCTCCGTCCCTGTCCGCTTCGTCTTGGGAATGCGTATCTTAATATGCTCACTGGCAAGCTGTAAGAGGTCCCTGTCTCCTGATACCAGGGACACTTCCAGCCCTTGCTGCTCACAATGCTTTGCCAATGTTCCCAGGATATCGTCCGCTTCATATCCCTCTTTCTCCAGGATGACAACGCCCATCGCTTTTAAAACTTCCTTCATCACCGGAACCTGCTGCCGCAGTTCCTCCGCCATGGGTTTTCTTGTGCCCTTGTATTCCGCGTACATCTTATGGCGGAACGTCGGCGCATGGACGTCAAAAGCCACCATCAGGTAATCTGGCTTCTCCTCCTCCAAAATCTTAAAAAGAATATTAAGAAATCCATATACGGCATTGGTATGGAGCCCTTCTGCATTTGTCAGATCCGGGATTCCGAAAAACGCCCGGTTGAGAATGCTGTGTCCGTCAATTAAAACTATTTTCTGCATCATATCACTCCTATTTTACACTATATGGAATATTTTTAAAAGAAAAAATTTAGGAAAACGCCGATGAAAGTGTTTTCTTAGGGAAACGCTGATTTAATCAGTATTTCCTTAGATTTCCCTGGTGTACTTTTTGAGCCATTCGCGCTCCTGCCCATCGAGGAATGGGGAAATCTTCTCATACACCATCGCATGGTACGCATTCAGGCGTCCGCGCTCCGCAGCCGTCATCTCTTCCGGCAGGATGGCGTCCAAATCTATCGGTGCATACGTTATAATTTCAAATTCCATGAACTGCCCATATTCATTTTTCTCGGCTTTTTTGCAGAGAAGCTCATTTTCCGTACGGATACCGTACTTTCCTTCGAGGTAAACTCCTGGTTCATCGGTTGTCACCATGCCTTCCTCCAGCACGCAGTCCCTGTCCGGTTCCGGCAATTGCCGCCAACGGAACGCATTAGGTCCTTCGTGGACATTGAGGAAATATCCGATGCCATGCCCTGTCCCGCATTTGTAATCCAGTCCTAGGTTCCACAGAGGTCCCCGGGCAAGAATATCCAGGCTGGTCCCACGGCAGCCGTAAAGGAACTTCGCCGCCGCCAGATTCAGGTTGCTGCGGCATACTGCAGTAAAATGAAGCTTCTGTTCCTGGGTCAGCGCGCCCAATGCCAAGGTCCGCGTGATGTCCGTGCTTCCGTCCAGATAATGCCCGCCGGAATCCACCAGCAGAAATCCCCTTGGCTGCAGCATTTCATCCGTCTCAGGCGTTGCCGAATAATGCATCATCGCTGCATTGGCCTCGTATGCGCTGATGGTATCAAAACTTAAGTCTGCAAACAGTTCCTGCTCCTGTCTGCGCGCTTTAAGGTACCCGGCAGCGGAAATTTCGCTTATTTCTTCTTTGCCGATATGGGTTTTCAGCCAATACATGAATTTGGTGAACGCAACACCGTCCTTCACATGCGCATTGCGGATATTGGAAATCTCCGTCTCATTTTTGACGGCTTTCATCCATTCCGTGGGGTTCGCCCCCTGTACAATCTCTGCTTTCAGGCTGCTGCAAATACGGTAATTCACAGTATTTTTATCAAGCAGCACTTTCCTGTCTGCCAAAATCCCCTCTGCATAAGCATAAATCCCCTCATAATCCCCAAGGGAAATGTGGTTGTCCGCACAATAACTGCGGAGTTTATCATCAAGGACCCCCGGGCAGACAAACCAGGTACATGTTTCCATCGTGACCGCAGCAAAGGACATCACGACAGGCACATGTGCAATATCCCCGCCGCGGATATTAAACAGCCAGGCAATATCATACAGGGACGTCAGGATATGGACCGTGACCTGTTTCTCTTCCATCTTCTCCCGCAGCCTATGCAGCTTATCAGCAACGCTCTCCCCTGTATATTTTTCCTCCAGGATAAATGCCGGATTCACTGGAAAAGGCGGGCGTTCTTTCCAGATAACGCCGACAAGGTCTTCCTCCGCTGCAATCCTCCCCTGTTTCTCCTTTGCGATTTGGGCATATGATTCGCCGGCTGCGCCGCTGACTGCCCTGCCGTCAAATCCCAGGCAGCCGCCCTCACAGAGTTTCTCTTTGACATAATCTTTGATGGCAGGAACTCCTTCCTCCCCCATACGGAAAAGCGTTACCGGGCTGCCAGCCAGTTCCTTCTGCGCCTGGATAAAATATCTGCCGTCTGTCCACAGTCCGGCTTCTTCCTGCGTGATGACCGCTGTCCCCGCCGAGCCGGTAAACCCGGTCAGGTAGCTCCTTGCCTTAAAATATTCTCCTACATACTCAGAATTATGGAAATCCGAGGTAGGCACGATATACATGTCAATCCCGCGCTTTCGCATCTGTACGCGAAGCGCGTCTATTCTGTCAGATATTTTGACTGCTGCCACTTTCTGTATGCTCCTTCTAATCTTTCTTTACTGCTACTACTTCAATTTCCACAAGTCCGCCCTTGGGGAGCTTTGCCACCTGCACGCAGGAACGCGCGGGCGTTTCTCCCTGAAAATACTGGGCGTAGACCTCATTGACCTTGGCAAAATCATTGATATCCTCCAAAAACACGCTGGTTTTCACCACATGCTCAAGGTCACTGCCCGCCGCCTCCAAGACAGTGGCAAGGTTTTTCAGGCTCTGATGCGTCTGCGCTTCTACGCCCTCCGGCAATGTGCCGCTCTCCGGTATCAGCCCTAACTGCCCCGAAGTAAAAATCAGTCCGTTTGCCTCCACGGCATGTACATAGGGTCCTACTGCTGCTGGCGCTTTGGGTGCGTTGATTGTTCTTTTCATTTTCTTTCCTCTTTTCTGCATAATCATCCGTTACCGTTATACTTAGTATTGGTTCATAACAGCAATTTCATTTATAGTATAATCATTCGTAATTACTTTGTCAAAAAACTCTTGCATTTTTTATCTTTATATGCTAAAATAATTTTTGTCATGTTGAAGGGCTGCTGAATGCGTCATCAGCCTACATAATGAAACGCCGGTGTGTCGGAATTGGCAGACGAGGCAGACTCAAAATCTGTTGTTGGCAACAACGTATGGGTTCAAGTCCCATCACCGGCATATAAAGAAACTCTTAGGTTTTTAAGAGTTTCTTTTTGCTTTCTTATAGGAAATTTCGCTGATATCACCTTATCACCACGCATTCTTCGCCGCTTTCCATTTCTCTGGCTCCGCTTTCCAAAGCGCATTCAGGTAATCAATACCCTGCTGTATTCCAGTCTCGCTGAATTCCGTTTCCGTCCGCTGCTTTTTTTCCTCGGGCGTAGCATCGTACGCGTAAGGTCCCTCCCAGGCTGTAATTTCCAATACTTGTATTTCCTTACCCTTTTCCTCCCCTTCCCCAGCGGGAAGTTCCTTTTTTACAGCGGCAAACCGGAAGCGCATCCCTTCATGGCTTCCGGTAAACACAGCTTTTTTGAGATAAGGGACAGACAAAACATCTTTACGTTCAATCATCGCCTTTCTCCCTATCGCTCTTTCATGTCTTTCAATATATCAAAACAGTCAAAGGTTGCAAAATAATCCTTGGGCGTCTCTGCACGGCGTATCAGCTGTGTGCTGCCATCCTCCTTTAAGAGGATTTCTGCTGATTTTAATTTGCCATTGTAATTGTAACCCATGGAAAATCCATGTGCCCCGGTATCATGGATTACCAGCAAGTCCCCAATATCAATCTTCGGCAGCATACGGTCAATGGCAAATTTATCGTTATTCTCACAGAGGGAACCAGTGATGTCATATTTGTGGTCGCACACGGTGTTATCCTTACCCATGACTGTGATATGGTGATAAGCTCCGTACATGGCGGGGCGCATCAGGTTTACAGCACAGGCATCGCAGCCAATATATTCCTTATGGGTATGTTTCTGATGGATGGCTTTCGTCACCAGGCAGCCGTAAGGTCCCATCATGAAACGCCCCAGTTCTGCATAGATAGCCACATCCCCCATCCCTGCCGGAACCAGGACTTCTTCATAGACCTTGCGGACGCCCTCGCCAATCGCTCGGATATCGTTGGCTTCCTCCTCGGGACGGTAAGGAATGCCGATTCCGCCGGACAAATTAATAAAACGGATATCTGCCCCTGTCTCCTCCTTTAATTTCACTGCCACCTCAAACAAGGTCCTGGCAAGCGTGGGATAATAATCATTGGTAACTGTATTACTCGCCAAAAATGCATGAAGACCAAAGTATTTCGCACCTTTCTCTTTCAATACTTTAAATCCTTCAAACAGCTGCTCGGTTGTAAATCCATACTTAGCATCTCCTGGGTTGTCCATGATACTGTTGCTGATTTTGAACACGCCGCCAGGATTATAGCGGCAGCTGATGGTCTCTGGGATATGCCCGATTGTTTTCTCCAGAAAATCAATATGCGTAAAGTCATCCAGATTGATGACAGCGCCAATCTCATCCGCAAGCTGAAATTCTTCTGCCGGCGTGGTATTGGAGGAAAACATAATGTCTGTTCCAGCAAAATGCAATGCAGATGCTAACATAAGTTCTGTCAGGGAAGAGCAGTCGCAGCCACAGCCATATTCCTTTAATATATTTATTAAAAAGGGATTGGGCGTCGCCTTGACCGCAAAATATTCCTTAAAGCCTTTGTTCCAGGAAAACGCTTCTTTGAGGGCCTTGGCGTTCTCACGGATACCTTTCTCATCGTAGAGGTGAAATGGCGTCGGGTACTCCTTGACAATCTCCTCCAGCTGTTCTTTCGTTACAAATGGTTCTTTCTTCATGTTCTTGCTCCTTTCTTTCCCTCCAGTTCCAGCAAACGGATTTCATTTTTCATGGAATCCTTAAACACCTGCACAAAATTGGCCTGACCAGTATACAGGCAGGTGCTGTCCCTGCCTTTCCCCAATTCACCGGTAAGCACATATCTGGAATCCGTAATGATCCCAATCTGGTTTTTCTTATCAGATGTCAGGTATACTTTCACTCCTTTGGTTTTCGTCGACAGCTGCTCCCCCCTCTCCTCTACATCCTTAGGAAAAGCAGTCAGCACGACGACTTTTATATTCCGTTCTGTCAGCTCTGTCAGTTCCTCTTTAAACTGAGAAAGCAGCGGCACGGACATTGACAGGTAAACCCTCTTCTTAGCCGCCATCAGCATATTACGGATCTTGTCCGCAATATTCTCATCCGCAGCTATCGTAACATAGCCCGCGGCTTCTTCTTTTTCCTTAGGCATATGCGCCAGAAGAAATTCTTGTTTCCTGATTAGGTTATTAATTTTGTTCTGGCAGAATTCTCCGATATCCACCGCCGTAAATTTGCGGGAAGCTCCCTCGCTGACGTATGCTGCTCCTTTATCCGCCAACCCTTCCAACGCTTTATATACATTCGAGCGAGACATCTCTATATTCTTTGCCAATTCATAACCGTTGCTGGTTCCTGAGTGAAACAATTCCAGATAGATGGCGGCTTCCTGCCCTGTAAGCCCAAAAGACATTAAATATTCCGCCAGTTTCTTTTCTTCCACCATTACACATCCTCTCCCATCCCTCCCATTAGTGGTATTTATCAGGAATACTATAGAGGATTTTATTGAAAATGTCAAGGGTTTCATACAAACTGCACCATACTTTGCACACACAGAAGAAAGGCATACCTGTCACGGTACGCCTTTCTGCCTGTCTCATATTTTCAGTTTACAATTTAAACTTCTTAGTCTCCTCGCCCTGCCGCTCACTGAGTTCTACAAGGGAATGGGTATCTTTGCTGCATTCCTCAATGCCCTCAGCAACAAGCTGCATGCTCGCGCTCGTCTCTTCTGTAGAAGCCGCATTCTCTTCCACAATGCTCGCTAGGTTGTTTACTGAATCTGCCACAAGTTTTCTTAAAGAATCTAATATTCCAGTCTGGTTGCCAATCTCCTGGGTCACATTCTCAACCATCTCAATTTCTTTGTACAGGCTGTCAAATGCGTCCTTGGTTTCTTGCAGACGCGACTGCTGTTCCTGAACATTCTTAGATACTACCTGCATATTGTCCACAGAAACCGAAACGTTCCCCATAAGTTCTTTGACAATTCCCTCAATCTCCTGGGCGCTGTTGGCAGATTCCTCTGCCAGATTGCGTATCTCTTCAGCCACCACGGCAAACCCTCTTCCAGCCTCACCGGCACGCGCTGCCTCAATACTTGCATTCAGAGACAATAAGTTCGTCTGTTCTGCCAGTCCCTTGATAATCTCAACTGCTTTGTTGATATTCTCTGCAGATTCATTATTGCGGTTCGTCTGATCATACACAACTCCGATGGTTTCAATAGTTGTCTCGGTAATCTTATACAGCAAATCTATGCTCTCAGATGCTCCCGCGGAACACTCCGTCATCGTAGAAACAGAGTCCTCAAGATTCTTGACACCCTGCTTCTCAACTTCAATGACCTCTCCAAGCTCAGCCATCTTGTTGCTTACCGTCTCTGTCTCAGAAGCCTGGCTTGTTGCTCCCAGCGCAAGCTCTTCAATCGCTGTATTCACGTTCTGTATGCTCTCCGTGATATCCTGAAACTTGTCATTGAATTTCTGGCTGC
>CANOHX010000063.1 GCA_947565885.1 uncultured Lachnospiraceae bacterium | reverse complement strand
AAATATCAGGATATTCAGATGATTACCAAAGATTTGAAGAATTATACTGGTCAGGTTGAATTAGTGGAAGGAGGGAAAACAGGGAAGGCAATCAATATTTATGAGTACGATCAGGAAGCCGGTATAGATGGCGGCAAATATGGATTGAAGCTGCCGCAGAAAAAGCTGGGAAATGAGTATACAGTTTCTGTGTGGGTTAAGAACTATTGGTCCAAATTTAATGCCAGAGATTCGAAAGTACCGGCGGTAATTTCAATTGGAAAATCGGCAGAGAAGAATATTACGCTCAAAGTACCGGAAGGCGATAATTCGCTTTCGCTATATCTGTATTCTGGAGATACACGCGCAGAGGGCAATATGACGCCCAGTAATTGGAAAGATTGGCATATGCTTACAATTACGCAATCCGGCAGTCAGGTAATTTGCTATCTGGACAATCAAAAGGCTTTGGAAACCACAGCCGAACCGATGCTGGATGATGAAGAAGGAAGTATTTACTTTGGAGTCAATCAGGGTGGCGGCGGTTATTTTAGCGGTTACTATGACGATATCAGCGTATACAACGTAGCCTTAGAAGCCGACCAGGTCAGCGATTTATTTGCCAAAGGGACTGTCGAGGACAACCGTACTCCGGACAAGATTTTTGAGACACATGGAATCACGGTATCGCCAGACAGCGGAACGGTGGCAAAGGGCAAGACATTGCAGCTTGCGGCAGTAGTTCCTCAGGGAGTTCCCGCAGAGGATGTCACCATTACTTACCAATCGTCAGCTGATACGATTGCTGCCGTCAGCAGCACAGGCCTTGTGACGGGCGTGGAAAAGGGTTCTGCAACTATCACTGCTAAAGCAGTTTATAATAGTGTGGAGAAGACGGCAACCGCTGCCATTGAAGTAAAGGGCACGCCAGAAGATATTTTAAAGGAAACGGAAACGATTGATGTGACACAGGAGTTGAAATTGGATCCCGGAAAGAAAGGGACAATTCAGGTGAATCTTCCTGCTGGCCTTATCAAAGAAGACTGCACCATAAGCTTTAACGTAAAGGATAGCAGCGATGTTATTTCCGTAAATGCTGCGACTGGCGAAGTTACCGCTGTCAAGGCGGGAACGGCTGAGGTGGTTACCTCTGTGACCGTTGGCAGCACGACCAAGACAGGTACGACCAATGTCAAGGTGCGCAGCGTAGCAGATATCCTGCGTGAGGAACCGATTAGCGTATCGGAAGGGTTCCGTATTGAGGAAACCGCAACGGAGCAGATTGAGGTAACGTTGCCAGACGGCGTTACAAAGGATGACGTCAATATTACATATGCTGTCAAAGCCGGGGCGGCTTCGGGAGTTGCCACAGTTAGCGCGACCGGTCTTGTGACAGGCGTGAAAGCAGGTACAACCGTCATTACTACTACAGTCACTTCCAAGACAGACGCGTCTGTCTCCAAGAGCGCAGACACGAACGTAAGGGTTATCGGCACGCAGGCAAGCACAGAACTGGCAGTAGATTATGATTTTTATGCGTCTGAAGGCGATAAGGTGAAAGATATTTCCAACAATGGAAATGATGCGGTCATCAAAGGGACCAATGCCAAATTTGGGATGGAGAATGGGGTTGGCGTGATGACCCTGGGAGCCAATACCTATCTGGAACTGCCTACAAGCATTATGGGTAAGCTGACAGATGAAGAATCGTTTACGATTGAGACCACGTTTGCCAGAAGTGCCTCTTGCGGCAGCAATGCGTGGCTGTTCTGCCTGGGCTCTAATGCAATGACGACAAATGACAGTGCGAACAATTATCTGTTCCTGTCTCCGAATTTCAATCCGGGGATTGTCCGCAGCGGAATCAAAGGAAGCGGAGAAGAATTTTTATTTACAACGGAGAAAAATCCGGGGAACGACACGTTCCACACGATTGATATGGTGTTTGATAAGGGATTGCTTAAACTCTATATGGATGGTGTTCTGATAAAGGGAAATGCTGGAGATTACAGCGTTGATTCTAAGTTAGAAATTATGAAAGACGTAGTCAATGCCAATACCTCAAAGACAGTCCTGGGTTACATTGGGAAATCCCTTTATAAGAATGACGGCCTGTTCCAGGGAAAACTTTCTTCTTTCAAGATTTATAAGAAAGCGCTCACTGATACGGAGATACAGAAAGATGAGTTTAAACAGGCATTCCAGAAAGAGGCGGCAGAAGGATTGGAGCTTACGGCGGTAAACCTTGGCTCGAAAAACCCATCTGTTGATGAAGTAAAATATGATCTTGCCTCCCTGCCTAAAGAATATAAGGAAAATGCTGTAACATGGAAGTCTGCCAATACGGATATCATTGCAGATGATGGCAAGGTGTATAATGATGAGTCCGCGGATAAGACCGTTAAGCTGACGGCAACGGTTGTGTCCGGCGAGATGAAAGCGACAAAAGATTTCACGCTTACGGTATTAAAGGCAGATAAAGAAGCGTTGAATAAGGCAATTGCAGATGCGAATGCCAAGATTGCAGAGGAAATGAATTACAGGCCGGAATCCATAGAGAGTCTGAAAGCAGCACTGAAAGAGGCGCAGGAAGCAAAAGGGCAGACAAGGATAGATGCCGCTGAAAAGAAGCTTACCAAGGCAATTAGTGATTTGGTAACAGCCAAAGGCGACCGCGATCCATTTGCCAAGATTACGCCAAACTGCTATAAGACGAGCATTACGCTTGAACCCACGAAGACGGCGGCTGTGTTCCAGCTTCCAAGCAGCCTGAAGCTGAATGAGGATGTAACCATTAAATATGAGACCAGCAATTCAGGCGTCGCCACAGTCAGCGCAGACGGAGTAGTGACGGCACAGAAGAAAGTCGGCTATGCGCGCATTACGACGACGGTGAAAGCTGTTTATGATGGTTTTGAGATGGAGTATCAGACATTGGTAAAGGTAAATCACGATATTTCTAAAGTTAGCGTTTCCGCAAATGAGACAAACCTGGCAAAAGGAAAGAAAGCGACCATCACTGTCGTGCCGACCGAGGTTATGAAAAATGCAGGATTTACGGTTAAATACGCGGCAAACGGCGCGGTGAGCGTGAAAGATAATGTGGTAACGGCAAGCAAGTCAGGAAAAGGGACGGTAGCCGTGACAATTTCCTCCGCTGGAAAGACCATTACCAAGAGAATTACTTTCCATGTCGGCGAGATTACTGGCAAGGGCAGCGTGAAAGTAAAGAAATCCATTACCCTCAAAGTAAAAGGACTGAATGGGAAAGTGTCTTGGTCTTTGGATAAGAAAGGCAAGAAACTGGCAAAGATTTCCAAGAGCGGTAAATTGACGGCGAAGAAGAAAAAAGGAACGGTAAAAGTAACGGCTAAGGTTAAGGTTGGAAATAAGACCGTGACATTGACTAAGAGCATTAAGATTAAGAAATAGGCGAGAATCAGCAGGAGGTAAGTATGAAGAGAAAGATATTAAATATAGTGTCTGCTGCAGTCCTCACCGCCAGCCTTACCGTGGGCGCATTGCCCATGGGGCTGACGGTTCAGGCTGCGGGGGATATCAATGAAACAGTCCAGAGTGGGCTGACAATCCGGGAATCGGAAATCAACAAGCTTTTGTCGGAGGATTTAGAACTTCCCACTACCGTGGACGGACTGGATGGCGCAACCATTACATACACGATACAGGGACAGCCGCCAGCAGGAACCCATGGCGCGGCTTCCGTGGAGGGGAATACCTTAAAAGTGACAAGGCCGTATGCCGGAGAGGGCAATTATAAGTTCAACCTGGTAGCCACGGTGAAAGCGGGCGATGCGACAGCTGCAAAGACATTCCCCATGACAGTTCGTGAAGGGCTCTCCGGGGATTCCTATGCGGGGTATGTCTATGTATGTTTTGCTGAAGGTAAGGGAAAGAATTCTTTAGGAAAGGATTATGATGTGCAGCAGGTGCATTTCTTCCTCAGCGAGGACGGTTTGAACTGGACGGCATTGAATGGCTGCAAGCCGGCATTCCTTGCCGGAAGTGATTATCTGGATGGTTATCTTGAAAAATGCGGACCTACCAGTGTTAATTATCAGTTGACGATAGAGGAAGATGATGTGAAAGATACAGTTAAGGGTGACGCTTCTGTGTTATTCCCCTTTGAGGGACGTGACCAGGGTATCCGCGACCCCTATCTGCTTCGCGGCAGCAAGGCCGACGGCAGCGATGCCAATAAGGTATGGCTTCTTGCTACCGATTTGAATATGCATTCTGCAAATTATGGTCCAGAAACTAATATGGCGAATAATATCTGCGGAGACTGGTCCCAAACTGCGGTGGTAGGTAATGGAAGTACCTATCTCTTTGTGTGGGAGACGGAAGATTGGGTACATTGGGAGAGGCGTTATATAGACGTAGGCTCCAAGATCAATGCAGGAATGGCATGGGCGCCGGAGGCAATCTACAATCCAGAAAAAGACAATTACCTTGTATATTGGTCTGGAAAAATAGATGCGGATAATATCACGAGGAATCGTCTGTACTGCTGCGAGACCAGTGATTTTAAGACATTTGGTCCTACCAAGCTGTATGAGCAGGAGCCGTTTTATCTGGATTACAAAAATACTGGAGGCGCCAATGAGAATGACGGCTATGGGAATATTGATACTTCTCAGCTATGGGTAGCAGAAAAAGACAAGAATGGAAATGTGATAAATCCTTATGGAACCTTATTCCGTGTGGTGAAAGATGAGACTTTGCGGAACAATGGGAAAGCGCTGTTGAATGTTCAGCTTATGAGTGCGCCAACCGTTCTGGATCCGGATGTTGATTACGATGATACGGAACCGGTAAGGATTACGCCGTATGAGTATGATGGAACGGTTTATGAGAGCAAGGATGATTTGGCAAGCCTGAAGAACGATAAGAATAATCTGGGGAAAGCTGAGATTGTATATAACTGGTTCAAAGATGAATCTACGGGCAACCATTTTAAAAAGATTCCACAGAGCACACTGGATGGACTCAAAGGGGAATATTATGAAGGGGCTACCATGTTTAAGTTTATCGACCGTGATGAATGGTGTGTGATGATTGACCATTACGAAGGCACTTCTAAGCCTCGTTATGAGCCGTTTGTTACCACGGAGCTGTCTGAGGATAACAGCATCACCAAGATGCCTCAGGGGACTTATGGACGCGAAGGCGGGGATGTAGGCTGCCATGGCGGCATGATTCCAATCACCGTTGACGAGTACAACAGGATGGTGAAGTATTATAATGATAAGAGCAAGATGGATGGCATGAACGAAGCGGCAGCCAGCAACTACCATGAGATTTCCCTGATTCCGCTGGATGCAAGACCGATGAATGCATTGGCAGAGAAACTGGAGAGCACAGCCCAAAGCTCCAGCTATAGCACAGGCACAAAAGCACAGATGGTAAGTCTTGCCGCTGAGGCAAGGAAATTGGCTCAGAAGACCAACCTGACGGATACCACAGAAATGGATAACCTGACGGTGCGTGCAGAGAAGCTGATGGCAAATACTGTGGTGGCTGTGCCCCAGATGTATGCCGACCATGTGGAAATGAGCGAGACAGAATTGACGCTCTGCACGAAAGCCACCGAAGGGTTGGAGGCAAAAGCGACCCTGACAGCAGAAGTAGACGTGGACGATGCGCCTAAGGGAATTACCTGGACCAGCAGCAATCCAAACGTCGCAGCTGTTGCTAACGGCGTAGTCACTGCGAAGAAAGCTGGGACGGCAACCATCACGGCTACGGCAGTGGGTGGGGCAAAGGCAGTCTGCCAGGTTACCGTGAAAGGCGTACCGGATAAAGTTACGCTTAAGAAAAAGTCCATAAAACTGAAAAAGAAGAAAAAATATCAGATTAAGCCAGGCATCCCCAAAGATACGGTTTGCTCGACATTCAAGTATAAGTCGAATAAACCGAAGATTGCCTCTGTCTCCAAAGAAGGCCTGGTAACTGCCAAGAAGAAAGGTACAGCCAAGATTACAATAACGGCAGGGAACAATAAAAAAGCAAAAGCAACGCTTACCGTGAAGGTAAAGTGACAGAAATTTTAGTTTAAGTGCAGTTGGGGCAGCCCTGTTTTATGTTTTAGCAAAACAGGGCTGAACTGTTGCGAATAAGATAAAATTTTTGAAAAAAAGACTTGCAAAATGAAAGAAAAGAGGATATAATATACAAAGATTTGTTAATAGTTAAGCCAAAGTGGCGCAGTTGGTAGCGCGTCGCATTCGTAATGCGTAGGTCGAGGGTTCGAGTCCCTTCTTTGGCTGTTTCGGGAGTGCCTTTTCACAGAGTAGTGGGAAGGTACTTTTTGCCATAAAGGAAAGGTTAAAGAACAGATGATAAGGACCAAATGGAGGTTTGCATGGAGGATAAGAAATCTGCTGCAAGGAACGATGATTTGGAAATCGTAGAGATTGCGGAATTTAAGAGGGGAATTGTCCATAGGAAAATTGCGAGACAGGAGAGAAGGGCAAGACAGAAAAGGCATAGGTTTTATGCCGTATTGGCGTTGTATGCATTGGGATTTTTGGCAGTAATCCTGTTGGGAATCTTTGCTTTTCAGTTGCCAGCGGTACAGGTATGCGTCGTCTTAGTGTTGGAATCGGTGATGGCTGCCTGTCTGTATGATGTAAAGACCTGGGTTCAGGTATTGGTATTTGCCGTTGGGATTGCAGCGGGGATTGTGTTTGACAGGTTGTTTTTAATGGTGCTTGGAGCCGTGGTATATTTGGGAGCGGTGTTGGCGTTGTATTGCATGAGGAGTATTTTCAGTGATTGAATAATTATTGTCCCCATCCTCATTTTCCGGGTTGCTGCCAAGATTTGCGGCATAAAGTTTTCTGTAATTGTCTGGAACATTATTGCAGAAAGCCGCATAAAACAGTAGATATAAGAAACTGCGGAGAAAAGAAGAAAGTGGGGGCAGACAATGGATATTAACAGAGAATTCATCTCTAATGAAAATACTTATCCAGGACAGAATAAACCGAAATATATTATCCTCCATGAGACGGATAATTTTTCTGAAGGCACTGGGGCAAGAAAACATGCACATGCGCAGGCAGCAGGGAATCTGAGTATATCTGCACATTATTATGTTGGCTCAGACGGCGCATATCAGGCAGCCAGGCATGAAGATGGAACATATTCCGTGGGCAAGAAATACGATAATCATCCAATACCGGATGCTACTAATAAGAATACCATTAACGTTGAAATCTGTGTTAATTCCGATGGAGACTATAAAAAGGCAAGAGAGTATGCCATTGAATTAACGAAATTTCTCATACAGTCTACTGGAATTCCGGCAGACAGGGTTATACGCCATTACGATGCGACAGGGAAATACTGTCCAAGAAAAATGATGGATGATCCCTCGTTATGGGAAGACTTTAAGGCACGGATACAGGAAAAAGATTCATCTGGCCAGCCAGGCACATTATTTGGAACAGTAATTACAGAGAGGGATCCGCTTTTAATCAGGGAAACGCCAAATGGCAAAAAAATATCGTCCATTCCCAAAGGGGCAGAGGCGGAGATTATAGAAAAGGGGAAAGAATGGCATAAGGTCAGATATGGAGGAGCCACAGGATACAGTGCGGCGAGGTACATTTCCATCAATGAAGATAAATATGTTGCAGAGTGTACAGGTAATGGCGTACGTGTACGGCGGACGCCAGAGTTTGGGGATAATGTCATCCGTTTTCTGAACAAGGGCAATCTGTTTGATGTGATGGGCACTGTCGGTGCATGGACGCATGTCAGCGTGGAAGGAAAACTGGGCTATATCAATTCCGATTATGTAAAAAGGGTTTAAACGTCAGATATCCCAACAGATTTATTATAAAATAATACAGGGCTGATAAAAGTGAGAGCTGTCTCTCAGTTTGTCAGCTCTGTTTTTTGCATTTTTTAGTGTTGTAGTTGTCAAGCTGCTTTTGAGAATGTCAAGGAATCACAGAAATTTCACAGAATCCGAGAGGTGTTTTAAGCTTTATTTAAAGTTCGAAGATTATACTGAGCAGGAATTACATAATACGTGGTACGAAGAAAGGATTGGTGAAGCTTATGGGAAAAAAGTTTGCGGTAATACTGTTAAGCGCAGCGTTGGGAGCGGCAATGCTCAATGGCTGCGGGAGAACAGATAAAGGGCATGATAAGAAAACATCACATGAATGGGAAGACAAAGATGCAGTGTACGGCGAGGTTGACAGAGTGACGAAAGACACAGTTACCATAAAAGTCGGAACGAGAAAAGAAATGGAGCGGCCACAAGAAAGGGATATGGAAAAACTGGAAGAAAGCAAAGAGAAAGAAAAACCTTCCATGTTGGAACTGACGGGAGAAGAACAGGAACTTGTGGTGACGCAAGAAACCACAATCAAACGTCGGAGCATGGGAGGTTTGCCTGAAGATGGGGAAAACCAGCCGGATGGAGAAATGCCGCAGAAGCCGGACGGAGAAGGCGGAGAAATGCCGCAGAAGCCGGACGGAGAAGACGGAGGAATGCCGCAGAAACCGGAAGCCGGACAGAATAGCGGTGAAGAGATTACGCTTTCAGATATCTCAGAAGGAGATATCATCATGGTCACATTTACAGATGAAAAAAAGGCAGCAGAAATTACAGTGTTATCTGTTTCGGAGGGCAATGGAAGAGAGGCGGATTCTACGTTTGGCGGACAGGATAATGGAAGTGGAATGGTTTAAGTGAGAGGAGAAGATATAGATATGAAGAAAGAAGGAAAGTGGAGCAGATTATCAAGAAAGAAAAAAACCTTTTTGCTGGCTGTTGTGATTGCAGGGACTGGGGCGGCCGCTTTGGGAATTTATTTTCTAGGTGGGATGCGAGGAGAACGTTCAATAGCCCGGGAGGTACCAGTACAGGAAGCATGGGCTGAGGCGGGGACTATTTCTGATACCATTGTAGGGACTGGAAATTTAGAATATGAAGAGAGTTCATCTGTCACCATCCCTTCTGGGATTGTTATAGACGAAGTAAATGTAGAGGAAAACGATTGCGTTTCCCAGGGAGATGTGCTTGCTGTGATCAATCAGGTCTCGGTGCGCAGTGCGATGGCAGATATTCAGGAAGAATTGGATGAACTGGATGGGGAAGTGGAAGACAGCAAGGATGCTGCGGACAGCCAGTCCCTGTCGTCTAAGCTGGATGGAACTGTGAAAAAGATATATGTACAGGAAGGTCAGGAAAGCATAGACTGCATGGCAGAACATGGCGCATTGCTGCTGTTGTCCGTAGATGGCAGTACGGAGGGGGAGGAAAATGAGGTTGCCATTACGGCAGCCGCGGGTACTGTTGAGGAAATATATGTTTCAGAGGGAGATAACGTATATGAAGGGACCGCTCTCGTAAAAATCACATATGAAGGGCAAAGCCTGGAGTACCAGGAACTAATGGCACAAAGGCAGGAGTTAGTGCAGAAATTGCAGCAGCTTACGGCGCTATCGAAGAGCGGTGTTGTTACGGCAGAGACGGATGGAATCATAAAATCTATAAATATTTCGGCACAAGGCAGCTCTAAAGAAGCTGAAAGCGGGCAGGATATGGCAAAAGTGACGACAAGTGCAGCGACAGGAAATGCAGGGATAACAAGGCATGCCACGGCAGTGGTTGGAAGTGCAGCTGCCTGGCAGCATACAGTTATGGCAGCAGGAAACGTGCAGTCGTCTGAGGCTGACGAGGCGGCGGGAAGCGTACAGCCATCTGAGGCTGATGAGGTGGCAGGAAGTGTACAGGATGTACAAGGAACAGCACAGAATCTTACGTTGGAAATTATGGAATCTGGCACATCTAATCAAGAACGGCTTGTCATAGAATCGCCCAAGACAGGAAATAAGCCACAGACCACATTGCGTGCGGAGGATGGAAGCTATCAGGGCCAGATTATCTGGAAACCGGAGTGTAAGAAATTTGCGGCGGAGACCTCTTATCAGGCGTATGTGGTGCTGACAGCCCAAGAGGGGTATTTATTTTATGATAAAAGCATCGTTCAGGTCGGGACAGGGGTATTGTCTGGAGCCACAGTTGCAGAAGATGGGAAAGAACTAAGTTTTTGCCTCACCTATCCTTATACGGCAGCGGAAAAGACAAGTTCCCAGAAAGAAGATGGGAATCAGAAAGAGGAAGCTGACGGAAATGAAAATAAGGAGCAGGAGGGAAAGGAAAGCGAAAGTAAAAAGGAAAGTTCAAAGGAAAAGACAGGAGAAAGTGAAAGTTCAGGAGGAGCGGCAGACGGAGATACAGACAGCGGTTTAGGAGGAACAGCAGGTGGAATTGTAAGCAGCGGTTCAGGAGGAACAGCAGACGGAAAGCAGAACGGCGCTGTGGCAGGAAATGATTCCGAAGTTTCAAACCAGAATGTAAGCCTGGCAGCAGCCAGTACAGTTTCTCAGAGCAGCAGCCAGGAAAGCAGCCAAAACAGCAGTGCAGAGAACACGGATTCTGAGAATGAAGTCATAGCGTTTACCATGTCCTCCTCAGATATCCTGGTTTTGGCAGTAAATGTCGATGAGTTGGATATCAATTCGGTATCCGAGGGCCAGCAGGCAGAAATCACACTTGATGCAATCGAGGATGAAACATTTACAGGAACCGTGACGAAAGTGGGAGGCTCTGCCAGCAGCGCTAACGGCGGCGTCGCAAAATATACGGTGGAGGTGGAAATTCCCGGAGATGAACGCATGAAAGAGGGTATGAATGCTTCTGCTACCATCACGATTGAAAAGCGGGAAAATGTTGTGACAATTCCTGTCAATGCGCTTCAGGAGCGGGGCAAGGAAGTATTTGTCTATACGCAGATGGACAGTGAGGGGAATCTCAGCGGCGAGCAGAAGGTGGCTACTGGCCTGTCTGATGGGAGTACGGTGGAAATTACCGAAGGGCTGTCAGAGGGAGATAAGGTTTATTACCAGAGGCTTGGAAATGTTTCCAGTCAGAAAAATTTCCAGGGCTTTGGCGACATGGAGGGTGGCCATAAGGAGAATAGAGGGGAAATGCCAGGCGGAGGGATGCCAGATGGGGATATGCCGGGTGGCGGAATGCCGGGCGGTCAGTAGCGAGGAGGTTTGAGATGATTCAGTTACATGAAGTTTCCAAGATATATGAGATGGGAAATGATAAAGTATATGCGTTAGACCACGCCAGTATGGAAATCCGGCGCGGAGAATTTGTCAGCATCGTAGGGCCTTCGGGCAGTGGCAAGTCTACAATGATGAATATTATCGGTTGTTTAGATAATGCAGACGAGGGTGAGTATATGTTGGACGGAATTTTGGTGGAACATTATTCGGAAAGGGAACTGGCAAGGATACGCAACCGCAAGATAGGCTTTATTTTCCAGAATTTTAATTTGCTGCCACGGCTGACAGCAGAAGAAAATGTGGAACTGCCGCTGATTTATCAAAAACTTCCTTTTCAGGAGCGCAAGCACAGGGTCAATGAGGCATTGGAGCAGGTAGAACTTTCTAACCGCAAAAAGCATCTGCCTACGCAGTTATCAGGTGGCCAGCAGCAGAGGGTGGCGATTGCCCGCGCTCTGGTAACGCTGCCTTCGTTGTTTCTTGCGGATGAGCCGACCGGAAATCTCGATACCAAGACAGGGCAGGAGATTATGGGATTGTTTCACACCCTTCATGAGGCTGGAAATACCATTGTATTGATTACCCATGACAATCAGATTGCCGGGGAGGCGGAGCGGAAAATCTATATCCGGGATGGCAAGGTAAAGGAGGATGAAAACTATGCAGACGGGAAAAATGGCATGGAATGCAGTCTGTGCCAATAAAATGCGGACATTCCTCACAATGTTGGGAATTATTATTGGGGTGGCAGCGCTGATTATTTTGGTATCGCTTGCAGATGGCGCAGGAAATTCTGTTACCAGCCAGATTTCGCAGATGGGGAGCAATTATCTCAGTGCGCGGATTTCAGATGACAAGGAAAACCCCTTAAAGCTTACAGAATTCATGGAGTTGTTTGCGGCAGAAGAATTTGCGCAGACTGCTCCTATGGGCAGGGGGAGCGTCACTGCCAAGACTGGATATACCAGCGGCACTATCAATGTATATGGAACAAGTGGAGGATATTTTGCAATTATGGACATGGAATTGTATGCGGGCAGGATTTTAAAGCAGACAGATTTAGAAAACCGTTCTTATGTAATTGTGCTTTCCTATGATACGGCGGTAGAATTTTTTGGGAGGGCAGATGTCGCGGGGGAAAGCCTGTCGCTGGATGGAACATCATTTTTAGTGGCCGGCGTATTATCTGAGGAATCGGTTTCCCCATCTTCCGCAATGACAATTAAAAGCAGTGATGACAGTTCGGAAACAGTTGTGCTTGAGGGCTATATTCCTTATCCGACCTTGGGCAAGTTTATGGATAATGTTTTGGAAATCACGCAGTTTTACGTGTCTTCCACAGATGATGCGTCCATGGACTTGGCAGAAGCAAAATTGGAAGAGATTCTTTTGGGGCGTTTTGGAGAGGATGAGGATGCATTTTCTATCCAAAACCAGTCGGAGGTCATGGAAGCAATGGAACAGGCAGGAAATACCATGTCTATGATGCTGGGAGGAATTGCAGCGATTTCACTTTTTGTAGGTGGTATTGGGATTATGAACATCATGCTCGTGTCTGTGACGGAGCGAACGAAAGAGATTGGTATCCGCAAGGCAATCGGAGCGGGCAAGGGCAGCATCCTGCTGCAGTTTCTCATGGAGGCTGTGATTGTGAGCCTCTGTGGCTGCCTGATAGGCATTGTCTCATCCTGGATAGCGCTGCAGGTAATAGGAAGCATTATGGGTTCTGCCTTAAGTGTGTCCATAAACAGCAAGGTCGCACTGCTGTCAGTTGCATTTTCCGGGCTGATTGGAGTTGTGTTCGGACTGTATCCGGCGAACAAGGCGGCGAACAAGAAACCGATTGATGCATTGCGGTACGCAGGATGACTGATTTTGCCAGAAATTGCTTTATTGCGTTAAAGTAATATAATAAGTCATTGACCTTGATGGCAAAGAGTGGTATGCTATGATATAACCTAAGGAGGAAAAGAATATGACATATGAAGAATTTTTTGCAAAAGTAAAAGAGAAGTTTATGACCGCTGATGTCTCAGGCATCACGGAGCACCTGGCATATCAGTTTAACATCACAGGCGAGGCAGAGGGCATTTTTTATGTGGAAGTAAAAGACGGCAAGCTCTATGTGGAGCCGTATGACTACTATGACAGAGATGCCGCATTTACGGCTTCCGCGGAAAATCTGATGAAGATTGCGGAAGGAAAGTTAGATCCTGTTTTTGCGGTCACCATGAAGAAACTCAAGGTAGAGGGAAATATTGATAAGGCAATGAAGCTCAAAGGTATGATTGACAGCAAGAAGAAAACAGAACAAAAGGCTGACAAAAAGAAATAAAAGATTATTGCATTTGCAGTTTAATCAACGTCGGTTTCAGTTTAGTTTGCCGCATTTATAGTCAAATACCCCTCAGGTTTGCAGCTTGTTATTCGCAGCAGAGCGGAGGGGTATTTGCACCCACAGGGCACTTACCCTCGCGGCATTCGTCAAATATCCATG
>CANOHX010000062.1 GCA_947565885.1 uncultured Lachnospiraceae bacterium | reverse complement strand
CGAAAGATATTATACGCGCCGCAGTGCGCATCGCCTACCATGTTATTGCGCAGCATTTACAGAAAGGAACTAAACTATGATTAGTGCAAATAATATTTCCCTGAGAATTGGCAAGAAAGCCTTATTTGAAGACGTAAATATTAAATTTACGGAGGGCAACTGCTACGGTCTCATCGGCGCCAACGGCGCCGGCAAATCAACTTTTTTAAAGATTTTGAATGGGCAGCTAGAACCCACCAGCGGGGACATTGTCATCACCCCCGGGCAGCGCCTCTCCTTCTTACAGCAGGACCATTTCAAATACGATGAGTTTTCTGTGCTGGACACCGTCATCATGGGGAACCAGCGCCTCTATGACGTCATGAAAGAAAAAGACGCCATTTATATGAAAGAAGATTTTTCGGATGAAGACGGCATCCGTGCCAGCGAGCTGGAAGCGGAATTTGCAGAGATGGACGGCTGGAATGCGGAAGCAGATGCCGCACAGCTTTTGAACGGTCTGGGCATCGATACGGAGCACCACTACTCCATCATGAAAGACCTCCCCAGCGCTATCAAAGTCAAAGTGCTTCTCGCACAGGCGCTCTTTGGCAATCCGGACATCCTGCTTTTAGACGAGCCTACCAACCACCTGGATTTGGACGCCATTGCCTGGCTGGAGGAATTTCTGATTAACTTTGACAATACGGTCATCGTGGTCTCCCATGACCGTTATTTCCTGAACAAGGTCTGTACGCACACCGCAGATATTGACTATGCCAAGATTCAGCTCTACGCCGGAAATTACGATTTCTGGTATGAATCCAGCCAGCTTCTGATTAAACAGATGAAGGAAGCAAACAAGAAAAAGGAAGAAAAGATTAAAGAACTGCAGGAATTTATCTCACGTTTCTCCGCCAACGCTTCCAAATCCAAGCAGGCGACTTCAAGAAAACGTGCCTTGGAGAAAATCCAGCTTGATGAAATCAAGCCGTCCAGCCGCAAATATCCCTATATTGATTTCCGCCCCAACCGCGAGATTGGCAACGAAGTCCTGACTGTGGAGAATCTGAGCAAGACCATCGACGGCGTGAAAGTGCTCGACAATATCTCTTTCATTGCCGGACATAACGATAAGATTGCTTTTGTTGGCAGCTGCGAGCTTGCCAAGACAACATTGTTCCAGATTCTTGCCGGGGAGATGGAGCCGGATGAAGGAAACTATAAATGGGGCGTTACGACCAGCCAGTCATATTTCCCCAAAGACAACACCAAGATATTTGACAATGACTTACAGATTGCAGACTGGCTGACACAGTTCTCTGAGATTAAAGACGCCACCTATGTCCGCGGTTTCCTGGGCAGAATGCTGTTTGCCGGGGAAGACGGCATCAAGCGGATGCGGGTATTGTCTGGTGGCGAGAAAGTGCGTGTCCTGCTCTCCCGCATGATGATAGAGGGTTCCAACATCCTAATCCTTGACGAACCCACCGACCATCTCGACATGGAAAGCATCACCGCCCTTAACAATGGGCTGATAAAATTCCCGGGCGTAATCCTTTTCGCCTCCAGGGACCATCAGGTTGTGCAGACCACTGCCAACCGCATCATTGAATTTCTGCCGAACGGCACAATGATTGACAAAACCACCACATACGATGAATATTTGGAAAGCGATGAAATGGCAAGGAAGCGGCAGGTATATTCCACGAGCAATGCGCAGGAAGAGGATGATTAAAACCCTGCCCCTCCCTCCCATTGTGGCATTTCCTACTCTTCATTCCTTGCCCTAAGGCTCAGAAACGCTCCCAGGTTTCCGCGCTTCCCATGGCTTGCGCGGTGGGAAAACAAAAGCTTCGGATTACAGCAGGTGCACACATCCGTCACAGATAAGTGCTCCTGCTTTATTCCTGCCTCCAACAGGACAATCTCATTGGCCCGCCACAGGTCAAGCTGGTATTTGCCGTTCCCCTTGTCAACTAAAATCTCCGCTTCATACCCGGAAAATTCATGTATAAATTCTCCTGCCACATCCTCGCTGACCTCGTAACAATCCTGACAGATGGACGGCCCGATGGCTGAGACGACGTCCTGCGGCTGTGTGCCGAATTCCCGGCGCATAGCTTCTAACGTCGCTCGTCCCATACGCCCTACCGTTCCACGCCACCCAGAATGCGACAGACCGATGGCGCGTCTCTTTCTATCTACAAAAAACAAAGGAACGCAATCCGCATAGAACGTGGACAGCACAAGTCCCGGCTCATCGGTAATCAGACCATCCACATCCGCATAGCCGCGTTCCCTTGTAATCCCTTTTCCTGCATCCTCTTTGCCCACACGCCTGACATTGGTGGTATGGGTCTGGTCGCTGAGCACAAAATCCTCATATCTGCAACCCAACGCCTTAGACACCCGGCGGAAATTCTCTTCCACTGCCAGCCTGTCATCCCCTCTGGTAAAACTGAGATTTAAGCTCTCATAGATACCTCTGCTGACGCCGCCAAGCCGCGTAGTAAAACAATGTTCCACAATTCCCGTCCGCTCCAGAATTGGAAAAGACAGATAGGGAAATTCTACGCTTGCAAGCAGCCTGGAACGCATAATTGGCGCAGGCTGCTTCCCCTCCTTCTCTTTTCGTACTAATGTATACTCCTCCATATCCAAAACCTTCCCTTTCTATACTTTCACACGTTTATGCGACACAGTCTTTCCTACAAAATAAAATATATCTCACCTTAGCAGATTACCAACAGCAGCAATGCCTACCGTTCAAATGCATTGCGCAGATGAATCACCTCATCCCCCAAAATGCCTATCACGTCAAAACGGCAAGGTGTCGTTTCCCCATATCCGTAACGCAAAAGATAGTAATCCGCCGTCTTGCCGATACGCTGCCGCTTGCGCGCATCAATTGCTTCCAAAGGATGTCCGCCGCTATTTTTCGCACGGTATTTTACCTCCACAAATACCAGGTATCTCCCCTCTCTGGCAATTACATCAATCTCTCCAAACCTGCTGCAGAAATTGCGCTTCAATATCTGAAATCCCTGTTTCTGCAGATAATCTGCCGCCAGTTCCTCGTACTCGGAGCCTTTCTTGCGGCTGCTGTTTCCCCTGTTTGCCAAACTCCCTCTCCTTATCTTCATTTAACATAAATTTCTCAATACCATTATCTCAGTTTTGACTTTAATCTCTCCATATCATCCACAAATACGAGAATCTCCGCCACCACCTCATAGAGTTCCGGCGGGATCATCTCCCCGATTTCCAGCTTTGACAGCGTCTTCGCCAGCTTGTCATCCCGGTAAAATGGGATGTTCTCCTCCTTGGCTTTCTCAATTATACGCTGCGCTGTATAACCTTTTCCTGTGGCGATAATTTTGGGTGCCCGTTCTCCTGGTTCGTATGCCACAGCCACTGCCGTCTTCTGCCGAAATCCCTCTTCGCTTTCAGTCGTAACTGGCTCTCCGGTATTTTTATACCGTACTTCGTCCACTAAACGCTTCCCCCTTCCTCGATGATTCTTCTATTATAAATCTTCCTGCTCATTCACATCAAAAGAATTCCGCTTCCGCTTCTTTCATTTTCATAATCAAAAGTATTCCGCTTCCGTTTCTTTCATTTTCACATCAAAAGTATTCCGCTTCCGTTTCTTTACGCTTTCACATCAAAGGAATACCGCTGCAGTTTCCCCGGAGGATTCTCCCTTTCCAGGAAGTCCTGCACGAAATCCTGTTTCTTCCTGCGGTTTTCCACCTTGACATCACAGGAATAGCCTTTCTCTTCCAAACGTTGGACAAGTTCCTGCGAACACTGGGAAATCAGGCGGCACGAATTTTCATCCTCAAAATAAAATTCCGTTTGGACAGAGCTGCCCATCAATTTGACGAATATGTCGGTTGCGCCCAAATGGTCCATGTCCAAATGCAGCAACGCTGTCAATTCCCCTTCTTTCTGACGGAGGTTCTTCTTATTTGTATATACATAAAGGTCGCTGTGCGCGTCCTGATTCTGCAATTTTAAGGGAAGCTGAACATACGTGTAGAGCTGATTTACCTGATTCATGAATTCCAGGTTGCTCTGCACAGACTGCGCGCTCTTTGCCAGTACCGAACCGTCTTTTCCTGCTTGTGCAAGCGTCTGCTGCAGTTCTGACATCTGGCTTGACAGACGCTGGTAAAACTCTTTCACAGCCCCTTCTTCTTTTAATTTCTCCGGCGTCAGCAGCCACTGTTCCGTCATCGCCTGTTTCAGCAGTCCCTTATATTCCTCAGAATGGAACAATTTCTGGATGGACGCGCTGCTGGCGTCCTTGCTCTGCGCCAAGACATCCAGTATCTGGCGCAGAAGCTCCCCAGCCCCCAAACTGGTGTTTAACTGCCCATTCGGCAATAGCTGTTCATTCCCCCTCGCCGCTGAAAATTCATGAAGCATAGCAGTAAGCCGCCCTTGCTGCTCTCCGGAAAGCAGCTGCGCCACGGTAGCCGGTGTCTGGCTGCCGTTTTCGCCTGCCAAAGCCTGCACCCCAGCTGATTCCCCTGCCTGATTAGCGGCAGTCGCATTTCCCTGTGAGAGATTGTCTCCAGCGATTCCTCCGGCAAGCTGACTTTCTCCAGTTTTCCCTCCGACTGCTTGCTCTGGCAATGGCGCCTCTCCGGCAATTCCCCCGGTAAGCTGACTTTCACCGGCTGCTCCTCCTGGCAATGGCGTTTCCCCGGTAAGCTGTGCCTCTCCAGATATCCCACCAGCAATGCCTCCCGACAATGGCGTATCCCCGGAAATATTTCCGGCAAGCTGGCTCTCCCCAGTGGCTCCCGCAATGCCCTCTTCTGAAACAGTTCCATTCAAAATAGCCTCAATAACCGCGCCTGTCTGTTCTCCTGAAACTGGCTGTCCTTGCATATTTCCAAGCTGTGCATCAGAAACAGGCTGCTGCCCATCGCCTAGGATTATTCCTAAAATCTGCTGCTGCAGCCCCAGCAGGAATCCAGGATTCTGTGCCGCTGCTCCATTTCCACCCGAACCTAATATCTGTCCAGGCAATTCCATGATTCCTTGCATCAGTCGGTTTATATCCGGCAAAATTGCCTGCTGCCCATTTTTATAATTCTGAAACTGGTTCAGGGAATCCTCCGTAATGACAAACCCCAGCTTCTGCATCTGTACCAACGTCTGCATATCCGCCTTGGGAAAAGCAGCAGAAGCACGCAGCATCTGCAGCAAGCTTTCTTTATTGATAGGCATTTTCTCCGCCATCATCTGGTTGACCATGGAAAGGTTACGCTCATTGACTTTAAGACCTGCCGCCTCCAAAGCCTTCAGCAACGTGGGATTCTGAGCGCTCTCTAAGGTCACCGGACGGATAGCAATCTGCTCCCCATTGTTCGATTTCACTTCAAACAGCATAGGCTGCCCTTTTTCCAAACTAACCCCGGCATCCATTCTGGCTGATATGGTGCTCCCATCATTCAGCCCGATAGTCACCTGCCCATTTTTAATATCCGTAATCGTCCCCTCAAATACCTTGCCTGGCATTAATTGCTGCGCCTGCGTCGTAACTTTCTGCACCGCCCCCATGTCTTTGACCTGATTCATAGCTGAGGCATTCGCTGCCGTGCTGTTTGGGTATTGATAAACACTATCCACTAATGACATTGGTTTTCCTGCCTTTCCGTTCTATGTTCCTGTCCCTTTTACAAATTACCGATAAACGATTGCCGGTGAATCGGGGAAGCGCCATGCGCACGAATGGCTGCAATATGCTCCGCAGAGCCATATCCCTTATTCCTGGCAAATCCATATTCCGGCAAAGTTTTGTCGTATTCCTTCATCAGCCGGTCCCTGGTGACTTTGGCAATGATACTAGCGGCACCAATAGAAATGCTCTTGGCGTCCCCTTTGACAATCGACACCTGAGGAATCTCCACCCCCGGAATCGTCACCGCATCGTTTAATAATATATCGGGCGTTACGGACAGATTCTGAATCGCCTCGCGCATCGCCTCATAAGTCGCCTGCAGGATGTTGATTTCATCAATCCTTGCCGGGCTGACCATGCCGATTCCTGTGGCAACCGCCTGTTCCATAATGATGTCATATAGTTCCTCGCGCTTCTTCTCAGTGAGTTTCTTAGAATCGTTGATATACAGTATCCTGCAGTCCCTGGGCAAAATAACTGCACCGGCAACCACCGGTCCTGCCAGAGGACCTCTGCCTACCTCGTCAATGCCGCAGACATATCCCCGGTCACTGTACTGATTCTCGTATACTTTCAATCCCTCAATGCGCGCCCGCTCCTCTTCCAAAGCTTTCAGACGCTTCCTCGCCTGTTCCACCAGCTTCTGCACGCCAGCCCGCTCATCCATGCCGTATTTTAAAATAAAAGAAGGCAGCATATCTTCCTCTGCTGCCTGCAATTCCGCCTTTATTTCCGCGATTGTACTTAACCCGCTCACCGAAATCCTCCTCTGATTGTATTTAATTTGTTATGTAACAGTTCAGCCAAAAGAAATCTCATCAAATCCATGCGTACCCACAGAGCATTTAGCATGATTTGTCTCGATTTCTTTCGGCTGGCTGAACTGTTACTATATCATTGGTGCTTGATAAACCCTATCTTGTTAAATGGATATATCCTGACCCATGCCCTGCCGACAATATCATCACCTAATATTTTCCCTACACTAGGATCCCTGCTGTCAGAACTGGCATTGCGGTTGTCTCCCAGAACAAAATACTCATCCTCCCCCAGTTCAATCGGGTCCTCTGCTTCCCCGGGGTCCAAGATAACTTCCCGCCCATAAGACTCTTCCAACACTTCACCATCAACATAAATCGAGCCATCTTCATCAATCTGCACGACTTCACCTGGAAGGCCGATAATCCGTTTGATATAGTAGGTGTTTTTTTCATATTTATAAGGGAAAACAATGATATCATACCGCTCCGGGTCATGGAACCGATAAGATATCTTATCTACAATCAAATTATCGCCATCGCTTAGCGTAGCTTCCATCGAACTGCCGCTGACCTGCGTACGCTGGCCTATGTAATGGATGACCAGATAAGTCAGTAAGAATACAATTCCAATATAAATGAGAAAACTGATTGTTTCCTTTAACACATTTGTCTCTTTCTCTGCAGATTCCATCTGCCCCTTTTGTTGATTGTCCATACCTTACGCGTCCTTACTCTTTTTTCGGCTATTTGCTCCCCAACCTTATTTTATCTCTACTCCTGGGGAAATTCAAGTGTTATTTTGCCCAGCCTGCCGCTGCGGAACTCGTCAATCACCAGAGACGCAGCCTTGCCATAATCGAGTTCATTGCCTTTCTTCACACATTTTCGGTTGTCTGCAACTTCCACTAAAATCTCTGCCGGCGTCTGCTTTTCCTCCACCCCATATCTCTGAGCAAGCAGCCCGGGATACTTGGCCAGCAAAATAGCAATTAATTCCAACGACAGCTCATCAATATTTAAAACCTCATCTTTGATGGAGCCGACCAACGCCAGATAAAGCCCCACCTTCTGGTCTTCAAACTTCGGCCATAAGATACCAGGGGTATCTAATAACTCCACATTCTTATTCAGGCGAATCCACTGCTTTCCTTTGGTCACGCCCGGCTTATTGCCAGTTTTCGTACAGGCTTTTCCGGCATAAGTGTTGATAAATGTTGACTTCCCGACATTGGGAATCCCTACCACCATCGCGCGTACCGGACGGTTTTTAATCCCACGTTTCCTGTCGCGCTCAATCTTCTCCTTACAGGCTTCAAGAATCACATCATTGATTGTCTTCATCCCTGCCCTGCTCCTGGCGTCCAGCTTTACCACAAAAAATCCTTTTCCTTTGAAATAAGCAGCCCACGCCTTATTCTGTTCCTCGCTGGCAAGGTCCGCCTTGTTCATCAGTATCAGCCTTGCTTTGTGCTTCCCCAAATCATCAATATCGGGATTGCGGCTGCTTAAGGGAATGCGTGCATCCACCAGCTCAATCACCAAATCTATCAGTTTTATATCTTCCTGCATCTGACGTTTTGCTTTCGTCATATGTCCCGGATACCATTGAAAATGCATACTTATCCTCCTATTTCAGCAATCCTATCCTGTCCCAGGGAAACACAACCATCCATGCCTGTCCAGTAATATGTTCTTTCTTGACATTGCCAATGCTAGCATAACGGCTGTCCTCGCTGTTGTTGCGGTTATCGCCCAACACAAAATATTCATCTTCGCCCACGAGGATTTCATGTTCCGCCATCATTGCATTCTCAATCGCTTCCTCCTGGGTTTCCTCCTCAAAGAGCTCCCCATTGACATAGACCGCTCCATCTTTTATCTGCACCGTATCTCCCGGCACCGCAATCACACGTTTCACATAATAATGGGATTTCTCATTGCCGTTGGGCTGGAACACGATTAAATCATTCTGTTTGGGATCGAACAGCTTGTACACAAACCGATTTACCAGCACCTTCTCCCCGCCGTCCAATGTCGGGGACATGGAGGAACCGATTACCGATATCCGGAAACCAAAAAAAGACACCATGATAACCGCCGCTGCAATTGTCAGCAGGATTTCTGCAGTCCATACGGCAATCTCTTTCAGCAGCCCTATATTAATTTTCTTCTTCTCATGATAAAAACTCAGCCCAGATGTTCTTCTTCTCATATTCCATTGCTCCTGCCTGTTTACCATCCTGCATCTATCACAGTAATTTTTCTAACACAAACATAGAAAGTACAAAAGAAGGAACAAATACCATCGTAGTTGTCCCTTCCCAAGCTTCATCTTTTCAAATACTTACTTTACTAACTCCTTTACCTTAGCCCTCTTACCTACGCGGCCTCTCAGGTAATTCAGTTTTGCACGCCTTACTTTACCGTAACGGACTACTTCAACCTTCTCTACATTCGGGGAATGCAAGGGCCATGTCTTCTCCACTCCAATGCCATTGGAAAATTTCCGCACCGTGAAAGTCTCACGGTTGCTGCCGCCCTGCCTCTTCAATACAATTCCTTCAAACACCTGGATTCTCTCGCGGTTTCCCTCTTTAATTTTGCCGTATACCTTCACGGTATCGCCTACGCTGAACTGGTCAACCTCGGGTTTCATCTGTTCTTTCTCAATGTTTCTGATAATTTCTGTTGCGTTCATTCTGTGACCTCCTAATTCAATCAGATGTTCTTAATACGCTCGGTAACAGAGGACCATCATTTTCTTGTCTCACAATTTATTATTTTACCATAGCCCGACACAAATAGCAAGGGGTATTTTCCATTATCCATAGCCTGACGCAAATAGCAAGGGGTATCTTCCATTATCCAGCCCAAGCGTAACCGCTGCCATCAGGATAGGCGAAAATTCTTCGAATGTGCTAAGGATTCTTACTGTGGCATATCCATGCTCATATACAAGCCCTTTACCTGCTGGTCCGTCAAAGCAGCATTGAAAATGCTGACCTCATCCCAGGCTCCGTTAAAACTGTTGTCCCAACGGCAGCCAGACCCCAGATAAATTGCCGCGTTGGCATTTGTTGTAAAAAAGTTCGCATACTGCGTTGCAGTTTCCACTAACTCGCCGTCTAAATACACTTTTCCTGTATCTCCATCCATCACCCAGGTAACCATCTTCCACTCACCTGGCATAAACATATTCGCTATCTGTTTTGTATTTTTTCTATTCCCCATTTGCATTCCGACAAACCCATGGTTAAACTCAGAATACCAGGCAAGGTAATTCCCTTCGTCTTTCCACGCATAAAACGCCCCGGCATAGTTCGCAACCTGCGTTTCCGGTTTCAGCCACATGGATACAGTAACATTCGCAGATGTAATGGAGGTATCCAGCCGCAAGCCATTATGCATCCCATTACCGCTGAAACGAATGGCTTTCCCGGAAATACCCTCCACATATTCAGGCTCTGCCTCCGTATCGGCGGCATTCTCCCCGACCTCCACCGGCTTATTCTTCACGATGGTTGCACCCTGAGAAGATACGGTATCCGATAGGCTGTCGTCAAACTGATAATATGCCGTCCTTGCAGGGCTTATCTCATTTATGATATCTTCTGCAGTTTTGACTGTGATGGCAACTGTCTCTGATTTCTCAACCTCATCTTCTGTATAGGCAATGGTAATGGAAGTATCTTCTTTCGTCAGACTCTTACCTTCCTCTGTAATCTGAATAAGCTTAGTCACATCCAGTTCCCCACCATTGGAATAGACTGCTTTGACTGCCATTCCTGACTTATCGAACTTTTCATTTACCAGATAACTCAGCTTATCCGGCTGCGCTGTGATTTTGATAGCACTCAGCACGCCTTTTTCTTTCACATTTACAGATACGTCTATGGTTTTCCACATGGATGTCTTTCCATCCGTCTCAAATACATATCCTTCCGGCGCCGGAATCCTCGCCGTTGCCGTAACCGTTCCCTCCGTCGTCTCAGTGTGGTTCGCAACGGTCCAGATACTTTCCGTATTCTCCAAAGCCATTTGCGATTCCCCAGTCTTGGCAGTAAAGGCAATCTGTTCTTTCAGTGCTTTGACGACATCGGCGGTAGACGTTCCATAATCTACGCTGATTTCCGCCTTATCCGCTGCCACCTCCGTAATCTTGCCTGCCTTTTCCGCAAAATATTCCAGATAATAGCCTTCCACCTCTTCCTGTGTCAGCACTTCATTGGTAAATATGAGTTCATCTACAAGACCGGCATAATAACCGTCCAGTTTCCATCCGGTAACGCCGAGATAGGTTTTCATATCTGCATTTTTCTCATTGCGGACATTTCCTGAACCAGCTTTTCTGCCGTTGACATACAAGGTTCCCAACGCTGTACCTGTCGGCATATCATTCCCATCTACTACCAATACAATATGGCTCCATCCGGCATCTTGCCCGATAGAGACTTCGGATTCAGCCGCTACCGTCCTGTTACTATTAAACGACCAGAGCTTAATGCCTCCAGTTGCATTCCTCCCTGCTACCGCACACCATGTCTCTGGCAGCCCAGAACCCATGCCAAACTGGCTGGCTGTAGAAATCAGCAATGCCTGGTTATCTTTCAGGGAATCTGGCTTCACCCACATAGATATGCTATAGCTCTTAGAGGCGGTGCCTGCAATCTTGTCAAGCCGCAATCCATAAGTCCCATCCATCTTAAGCGCATTTCCATCAAGACCTGCCACAAACTGCGGCTCTACCTCTTTGGCATTGTCCTCTGTGGGCACGGCATCTCCATTTTCATTGGCACGCTTTACAATTGTTCCCACAGTATCTTTATTTTCAAATGTGTACCGTTCTCGGTACGGTTTCACCATAAATCCCTCTACCTTGACAGTTTTGCGGATATTTCCATAAGTATAGGAAACTGTCGCCGATGTCGTTGCCAGTGTAAATACCTGCGGATTTACCTTACAGTCCGTGATTGGAACAATTTCTTCCTTGCCGCTCTTAAAAGCAGCAATTATCTTGATATCATCATCTGTAAAACAGGAACCTTCCCGTTCCAAAGCCGCCTTCTTCAATTCATAAGTAAGCGAAACAAGCTGGTCTCCCGCCGTAACGGTGATATCCACTTCGGTTCTTCTGGTTATCCCTTTTTCTGTATAGGATACCTCCACGCTCTGATATCTTGAATCTAATTCCCCATCAAAACATACATAATCTGTGACAGCTTTCGTTGTTCCATCACTGTAAGTAGCCGTCACCGCCATCCCGGCAGGATTAAATTTCTCCCCTTCCTGATATATCAGCTTAGTCGGAAGCGTTGTAACTTCAATCTTCTTCAACGTAACCACAACCGGTGTAGGCTTATCTGGATTGTCCGGGTTGTCCGGGTTGTCCGGGTTGTCTGGATTATCCGGGTTGTCTGGGGTATCCGGATTGTCCGGGTTGTCTGGATTGTCCGGGTTATCCGGGGTATCCGGATTGTCCGGGTTGTCTGGATTATCTGGGGTATCCGGGTTATCTGGATTGTCCGGGTTATCCGGGTTATCCGGGTTGTCCGGGTCATCCGGATTGTCTGGGGTATCCGGGGTATCCGGATTGTCCGGGTTGTCTGGATTGTCCGGATTGTCTGGGGTATCCGGGTTGTCTGGATTATCTGGGGTATTCGGATTGTCCGGGTTGTCTGGGGTATCTGGGTTGCCTGGCTTATCTGGAGCTGTCCCCGGATTCTGACTTGAATCTGAGACGCTCTTTACCGTCACATTGCAGCTTGCTTTTTTATTGCTTCCATCCGCTGCTGTCGCCGTAATCTCTGCCTTTCCCGCTGCAATGCCCTTTACAACGCCCTGATTCGTCACAGCAGCAACTCTACTGTCAGAAGAAGACCAGTTCACTTTCTTATTGGACGCGCCAGAGGGCATAATGGTGGCAAGTAAAGCCTTACTTTCCCCAACTTTAATTTCTGCAGACGGCAGATTAAGCTTTACCCCGCTTACCGGCGTCACCACTTTCACCTTAAGCGTGGCTTTCTTCCTGCTCCCATCTTTCGCCATCACAGTAATTCTGGCAGTTCCGTTTTTCATGCCTTTTATCCTGCCGCCAGATAAGACCTTAACAATTTTCTTATTGCTGCTCTTATAAGTTACTTTCTTATTTTTCGCATTCTTTGGCGTAACTTTCACTTTCAATTTTAAAATTTTGCCCTTATTTACGGTTATGCTGCGTTTTTTAGGGCTGGTAATCTGAACCTTTCTGACCCTGACCGTTTTCGCTGCCTCTGCCGTCACTGACGGTATGCCGGACGACGTAAATATCAATGCCAACATGAGAATCCATACGCTCAAATGCATACAAATGCTTTTCCTCTTTCTCATCCCATTTCATCCCTTTCTGAAATTATTCTCCGCGCTAATGCCTATGTATTTTATTATAATCTGTTTCACTTTTTAAAACAAATCTATTTCCGAGCAAAAAATGCGCAATTTCGAGCATTTTAAAGAGAATATAGAAAATTCAAAAAATAAAATCTAGTTTCATTTTCAAATTCATTATGCTAAAATAATGCCAAAAAACATTTGAAATCTGTTGACATTTCTGCATAATATATTAGAATAAAAGTGATATTTATTACATTTTTATTACAAAGGCAAGCTTTCTTCACGTAAGACACTCATGGGGTAGTTGTATGGTTTTTTTATTAAAGCTTTGAGGGGACTATGAAAAAAACATCTGAAAGATTCTGCAAGACAAAGAAAATTTTACGCAAAATCGGAAGATGTTTGCACAAAACCAGAAAATTATTGGCGAAATTTATTATTAAATATCCTTTTACAATGATATTAATTCTTTTTATGACTTTTTTATCCATGCCCTATCTGCTTTTGGGTATTTTACATTGCCTTGAATGTTCTTATCAAAAATCCAGTTGGCACTTACCCAGCAGTTATATTGTACTTGATTCTGGGGCAGAAGGCTGGTTTTCGTTCTGGGCCAGCTATTTAGGGGTAGTTGCAACTATTATTGTCGCTTTCATAACACTTCGCCTCGACCTCACAATAACTAAAAATAACCGTGCCTCAGATATCAACAAATTAACAGTGAAAGAAATACGGCTATACGATTTATGGCGTGATTTCACTCCATCCGTATTAAAAATCCAAGGAACGACCAAACGCTTTGCCTTACATTTAACTTTTAATAAATTTGAGCCTTACTACGCCATTAACATAGAAAATGTATATTGGGATAGAATAGATAACGAGCAGACAGGGTACACAAATCAAAGAAAAGGCCACACTCAGAAAGACTCACCCGACGGATTAGAATTTTCAGACATACAAATCAAGGGACCGTCTATTTTAGAACACCACTTTACAAGTTTTTGAATAAAAAATGTCGTATGAGTCACTTTGATGTA
>CANOHX010000061.1 GCA_947565885.1 uncultured Lachnospiraceae bacterium | reverse complement strand
TCGTTTTAAACATCCTGGACTTCTCTATACCCAGGAAGGGTTTGACAAGATGTGGGACAACGTGCAGAATGAGGTATCCCCCAACAAAGAGACCTGGGATGCCTTGTGGTGGGACACATTTTCCAATCCTGGCTGGTGGCCGCGTCCCTTAGAGGGAGTGACGAGAGGCGGTAAGGATAACATTAATCAGCTGCGCATTGACATCAAACGTGCGCACCAGAATGCATTAATCTGGAAAATCAGCGGCGATGAGGCGCATGGCGAGGCGGCCTGCCGGATTATCAATGCCTGGTCTTCGACGATGAAATGGCTGGGCGGAAATGCAGACCGTTTCCTGGCGGCAGGGCTTCAGGGTTACGAGCTTGCCAACATCGGGGAGATGATGCGCGACCATCCTGATTTTGATACGGAAGGGCTGCAGAATCTTCTGTTAAATGTTTTTTACCCAATGAATGATGATTTCATGATTCGCCATAATGATGCCTATATTGGCAATTATTGGGCGAACTGGGAGCTTGCGAACCTTGCTTCCATGATTTCCATTGGCGTATACTGTGACCGCGAAGATATCTATGAGCGTGCATTAAATTATTTCAAGACTGGCAAAGGCAACGGTTCTTTCTATCATACCATGCCTTATGTTTTTGAAGAGGATGGACTTGTGCAGTGGCAGGAGTCTGTGCGTGACCAGGGGCATACGAATCTGGGGATTGTGCTTGCCGGGGTCATTATGGAGACAGCCTGGAATCAGGGCGATAACCTATATGATATGTCGGATAGCCGCTTTATGAAAGCGGTGGAATATACGATACAGTACAATAACCTGGGGCAGGATGTTCCTTCCACTGGCTATGAGTACCGAAAAGGCAAGAATGGGCAGACGGAATGGTTTGCAGGCGTGAACCCATACCAGCGTGGGAACTGGCGTCCGATTTATTACCAGATGTATAACCATTATGTAAACCGTAAAGGGCTTTCCATGCCTAATATGGACCAAATGATTAAGAATACTCAGGGAACTTACATAGAAGGCGCGCCGGGCAACAGTCTGGATGAATTGGGCTGGTACAGCCTGACTTATGCCAATATGGACACGCGCATCGAGGATGAGCCTGTGGAGGGCGAGCTGACGGACGGCGTTTACCGCATTCTGTCTGCCGCAACACCTGCCGGCAGTGAGAAATCATTGGTTGTGGATGATGCGGGAAATCTCACGATAGCAGCCAAGGGCAGCAGGAAAGATGAATGGTGGCTGGTTAAGAATAAAGGCGATGGCGAATATACGCTTACCAATATGAAGACTGGTAAGTGCATGCAGCTTAACAGCAATGGCAATGCAGAGGATAAATATGGTTATTATTCTTATGGGACGCAGATTGGCACAGGCGATGCGGTTGAATCCCTAACGCAGAGTTTTGCCTTTCTGGCGGAGAGTGATGGTTCGTTCCGTATTGTGCCGTCTTTGAACTTCCTGGTATTGGCATTGGAGAATAACAGCACGGCAGATAACACCCGCATTGTGCAGTGGCGCAACGATGCCTGGGGTTCTTATTGGAATTCCAACAACCCGGCACAGCGTTGGAAAGTGGAGAAAGCAACGGAGAAAGCAACAGAATTCACATTTGACGACGAGGAGAGCGGTTTTCAGACAGATTATGCCACATTGGAAGGAGAGTACGTGCTGTGCAGCCATGGGGCAGGAAGCGCCTTATCCCTTGACGGTGCAAATGGATTCCAGACAGTCGTGGCGGTTACTGGCAAGAGCGTACTGGCAGGAGAATCGGCATTTACGGTATCCTTTGACATGCGTCCCAGGGCAGGTAAGGAAAACTGGGCGTTTTATGCTGCGCCGGACAGTAAGAACCAGATACAGGCACAGGCGGCTTATATCGGCATAAAGGAGCTCAATGGAACCGTTACGGCAGAAGTGTGCAAAAACGGCAGCATTTCAGCGGCAGAAGCATCTGTCAGCGGAGAAGTAGGGGCAAACAGCTGGTATAAGGTGGCGGCAGTGTTTACAAAGACGGAGACCATCCTTTATATCAATGGAAAGGAAATGGCAAGGGCGGACAGGGCATATGCTGTTTCTGATATTCTGGGTGAAGACAGCATCCTGCAGATTGGTAAGGCAAATCTTGTGGACGGCAAGGTTTTCCATGGCGTAATTGATAACTTTAAGATTACCGGCCATGCCATGTCAGAGGATGAGGCGTTAGCGGAAGCTGCGGAATATGCAGAGGGGAGCCTGCCGGAGATTCTGGCTGATTTCACGTTTGATGATGAAGAGCATGGATTTGCCGGAGGAGCGGCAGTCGCTACAGGCGCGCATAGCCTCAGGGACCATGATGGGGGCAAGGCGCTTTGCTTAGACGGCTGGAGGGATTTCCTGAAAGTAACAAAAGCGGACGGCAGTTCCCTGGCTTCCGGCGGTCTGCTCAAAGAAATGACCCTTTCTTTGCAGGTAAAGAAAGAGGGTGGTACCGGCTGGGTGCTTTATGCTGCACCGGACAGTAAGAGCCAGACTGTTAATTGGGAACAGTATATTGGCATTCTGGACCATAATGGAAGAATTACGGCACAGCGTTTTAAGAATCAGGGTGTACGCGCAGAGTATGCGGAATCGGAAGGGCGTGCTGACATCTGGCATCATATTGCCATTGTATTTACGGAAGATGATATTACCATCTATGATAATGGTGAGAAGAAACAGACATTGGCAAGCAATGTTCCGTTATATGAGATTATTGGCGGCAGCAGTGTCTGGCAGATAGGAAAGGCAAACTGGGGGATGGGTGAATTTTTCCAGGGGCTTATTGATAATTATAAAATAGTGTCCAGGGCATGGAGCGAGGAGGAAGTAAGGGCAGAAGCGCTGAAATATGTAGATAAAGGGCAGCTGCAGACGGCAGTGGATGAACAGTATGCCGAGGAAGAAGAGAAGTATAACCAGGAACGCGGACGTTGGAAGGCTTACCAGACAGCGCTGAAGACGGCGCAGGATGTACTGGCAGATAAAGAGGCAAAACAATCTGCCGTGGATTCGGCAGCAGCAGCTTTAATTAAGGTGCAGGCCTGGATGCGCATGGATGAGGCACTGCATGATGCCATAGAGGAAACGCAGGAATCACAGTATACGGCAAGGAGCTGGGCGCCTTACAAGGAAGCTTTGGCAGCTGCCAGGGAAATGTATGCGAAAGAAACCACAGACAGCGGGCTTACAGATGCTGCGGTGGAATTGGCGGCAAAATCGCTTTGTGACGCCCAGGCCGCCTTGATTAATAAGTCTGAGACGATTGACGAGGCAAAGGCAAGGATAACCGCTATTGGTGAGGTTGCCCTGACGCCGGAATGCAGCCGTAAGGTGATATTGGCAAGGCAGACCTGCAACCTCCTCTCAGAAGAGGAATTGGCACAGGTTACCAATCTGGCGCAGTTAGAGATTGCGGAAGCGGCAATGACGGATTATCTGGCAGAATTTACATTTGATGATGAAGAGACTGGCTTTATCGGCGGTCAGGCAGTGGCAAGAGGCGAGTACGAGATTAAGAATGGCGCATTGTATCTGGACGGAAATGGCAAGTCCCTGAATGTTGCCAAAGGAGATGGAAGCAGCCTGTTAAGCGGTCGCAGCGAACTGACAGTTTCTTTTGCGGCAAGCCCGGAAAATGGAAACAGCAACTGGATTTTCTTTGCCGCGCCCAATGCCGACGCGCAGGAACTGAATCAGGAGACTTATCTCGGCATTATGGAATTTGAGCAAGCGTTTACATCAGAGCGTTATAAGAACAGCGGCACAAGGCCGGCTGCGGCGAGCGTGGCAGACATTGACACTTCCGGCTGGGTATACGTGACGCTTGTATGTACGGCAGATAAGAGTACGCTTTACATCAATGGGGAGGAAAAAGCCAGCGCTGAGAGCAGCATTGCGCTGTCAGATATTTTCGGTGAGAACAGTATCCTGCAGCTTGGCAAAGGAAACTGGGGAAATGGCGAGTACTACCAAGGCTATCTGGACAATTTCAAGATTCTGGGAACAGCGATGGCGGCAGCAGATATTAAGGCGGAAGCGCAGGCATTCCTGGGGACGGCTTTAAATGTCAGGAAGGTAGAGCAGACCATCCAGCAGATTAACCTGATTGGGCTTGTGGAGGCCAATATCGATGTGCGCACGAAGATTTTACAGGCACGTGAGCTTTATGAGAGCCTGACGGAAGAGGAGAAGCAGCTTGTCACCAATCTTGAAACGCTGGTGGCTGCAGAAGAGGTCTACCATGAACTGGCAATGGATGCAGAGGCTGTGCTGGCAGATATTTCTTTTGATGGCGAGGGAGGCATCCAAAGCCCTGGCATAAAAGTTGAGGCCAACGGTACGCCGGTGTTTGTAGATGACCCGGAGAGAGGGAAAGTCCTGTCTTTAGACGGAACAGGCAGTGTTTGGCTGAACGTGACGAAAGAAGACGGCTCTTCCTTGCTGACTGGGGCGGAGGAGATTACCGTGTCTTATTACAGCAAAGCCGGAAGAACGGAAACAAACTGGGCATTCTTTGCCGCGCTCAACGGAGATCCCCAGGCATTTAACAATGAATACTATCTGGGCATTTTGGAAAATGGAAACAAGGTTACGGCGGAACGTTATCTGCATGGACGTCAGGAAGTGCCGAAAGCGGACTGCGGGACAGGGTGGAATCATATTGTAGTCGTGTATGGTTCTGATTATACGAAGATTTATGTCAATGGAACGCTTGCCCAGGAGAAAGCTGCCAGCGGCAATCTCAAAGAAATCCTCGGTGAGGAAAGTATCTTACAGATTGGTAAGGCGAACTGGGGCGCTGGCGAATATTACAAGGGGCTGCTGGATGATTTCTCCATTTACAATTATGCCTTTTCAGAGCGCGATATTGGTATTCTGGAGGGTAAGATTGTCAATCCGAGGCCGTTGAAAGAGAAAATCCTGGAGACAAAAGTTATCAATAAGGATTATTATACGGACGAAAGCTATGCAAATCTGCAGGCAGCAGTGAAAACGGCACGTAAATCCGTGGATACGGTGGTTACGCAGGATGAATTGACAGCTGCGCTGGCGGCGCTGCAGGAGGCTGTAGATGCCCTGGAAAGGCTGCCGCTGAATCATCAGGCATTGTCGGAGAAGATTGCTGAGGCGAAAGCCATTGAGAAAGGCAGTTATACGAATAGCAGCTATGCGGCTTTACAGACAGCTATCGAAGATGCAGAGGAGGCTATAGAAACAGCATTGCTGCAAGAAGAAATAGATGCGGCATTGCAGACTCTGCAAGAGGCAATGGATGGCCTGGTATCATTTGACAAAACGCCGTTATCAGATAAGATTGCCGAGGCAAAAGCGATACAGCAAGGCAATTATACAGAGGAAAGCTATAGCGCATTGCAGACTGCCATACAGGCGGCAGAACAAGCTGCGGGGGCAGTAGAGACAGAGGAAGCGTTACAGGCAGTCATAGAAGCGCTGCAAGGCGCAATCAATGGGCTGGTGGAAAAAGGTTCTGAAACGCCAGGAAATCCGGGAGACCCAGGGAATCCAGGGGATCCAGATAATCCGGGAGACCCAGGGAATCCAGGGAATCCAGACAATCCGGGAGACCCAGACAATCCAGGGAATCCCGGGAACCCGGGAGACCCAGATAATCCAGGAGACCCAGATAATCCAGGAAATCCAGGGAAGCCAGGAGACCCCAGTAATCCAGGAAACTCAGGAACCCCAGGAGGTTCCGACAATTCAGGGGGATCAGGGACCCCAGGAGGTTCTGAGAAGCCCATAGATCAGCAAAAACCGCAGCCGCTGAAAGCGGTGGAATCGGTCAAAGCTGTGCAGCAGACGACCGGCAGAGCTGTCAAAATAAGTTTTGACAAAGTTGACGGCGCGGAAAGTTATGATATTTACCGTTCCACCAAGCAAGACGGTGGTTATGCCAAGATAGGCAATGCCAAGAGCAACGCTTATGTGGACAAAAATGTCAAGGCAGCCAAGACTTATTATTATAAAGTGCTTGCAAAAGCCAAGACAGCCGAATGTGACAGTGCTTTGAGTTCGGAATATGCGAAAGTCAAAGTCCTGGCAGGCCCCAAAGCAAAAGTGAAGTCTGACAAGGGCAGGAAAATCACTGTTTCCTGGAAAAAAGTAAAAGGGGCGAAAGGTTACATCGTATATGCTTCTGCGAAAAAGAACAAGGGCTTTAAGGCGGCAAAAACTTTAAAGAAAGCAACCGCGGTCAAAGCTGTCATCAAAGCAAAGAAGAATATGAAGACGATTTATGTGAGGGTACGTCCTTACTATATGGAGAATGGTAAGAAGATTGTTGGTCCATATGCTAAGTCAATACGAGTAAAAGTTAAAAAGTAAAATATAGATTTTAAATTTCGGGAAGGGAAGCCGGACCTGATAACAAGGGTTCGGCTTTTTTCTAATGGAGAAATTTCCTATGCAGATTTGTGTACATCCAATGGGGAATGTAAGGAAATATTGGTTTGACCGGTAGTTCCTTTAGAAGAATCGTATAAAAATCAGTTGTCGGTATCTTGTTTATGAATTATAATAGAAAAAAGAATTGTTTAAGGAGACATTGATTAAATCCGTGTTTCCCTAAGTATGTAGGAAGAAAGGAAGTGCAGAATATGTATCGGTTTACAGAAGACTGCCTGACAGGGATCCAGCAGGTTGATGAGGAGCATGAAAAATTATTCAGCTTGCTCAATGAGACGCTGGACTTACTGCATAACGATATTTTACAGGATAAGTATCATCAGGTGCAGGCGATTTTAGAGGAACTCAAAAGATATGCGGATATCCATTTTGCCAATGAGGAAGCACATATGGCGGCAATCAATGACCCGGAACTGGAGCTGCAGAAGCGGCAGCATATGGAATTTCGAGAGAGAATAGATGTTTTGGATTTGTCTAATATTGATGCCTTAGAGGGGCAGCATGAGACATTAGAGGAATTGATGCGCTATCTTACCCGCTGGCTTTACCGCCACATTTTAAGCAGTGATATCCTGATTGGCAAAATGCCCTCTAAGGAAGCGTGGAGGGAACAGGAAAATCCCTGTGAGTTTACCGAGCAGTACCTGACAGGAATTCCTTTGATTGATGGGGAGCATGAAACTTTGTTCGAAATTATCGGCAGGGCTAATCAGCTGGTAAAAGCGGAACTTCTCCATGATAAGTACGATGAGATTGTGGGAATCCTCGGAGAACTCAGGGACTACACGAAAGAACATTTCCGCGATGAGGAAGAATACATGGAGAGCATTCAGTATCCAGGGATAGGAGCGCAAAAATTAGCACATCAGGCATTTGTTTCAAAATTGGAGGAAATAGATTTGGATCAGGTGGATCAGAATCAGCAGGGATATCTGGAGGAGTTGATGGAATTTCTGTTTGGCTGGCTGTCGAATCATATTTTGAAGTCCGACAAATTGATAGGAGCTTAGACAGGGGAATATTTCGAGGCTGGACTGTTACAAGGAATGCTGTCTGCTGCAAAAACATCTTGTAATTGTCGGGGAGACAGTATAAAATAAATATATAGTAAGCGCATTAAATGAATGCGTTTACTATAACCGCTCCGCGAGGATGCGCACGGCCGCACATAGGAAACATTCCGCTTGCGGCGTGCATCCGGCGCAGGAAACGAATCAAAACGTAAATGTTTTGTTCGTTTCCTATAATATATAGAAGGAGGTAATTTGGCAATGGAGACATTAGCATTTGGAACAAATCAGCGTGGGGAAAAAGCATCTCTGTATACATTGGAGAATAAGAAGCACACGGTAATAAAGGTGTCAGACCATGGCGCAACGCTGGTATCCGTATTGATTCCGGACAAGGATGGCATCGTACGCGATGTGGTATTAGGTTATGATGAGGCGGCAGAGTATGACAGCCATAGCGGTTATTTCGGGGCTACCATCGGAAGGAACGGTAACCGTATTGACAAGGCGCAGATGATGATTGATGGTAAACTGTGCAAAATTCCAGCAAATGAGAATGAGAATAACCTGCACAGCGGTCCAAACGGCTTTGACCGCGTTGTTTGGGAAGTGAAAGAGCGCACAGACAACAGCATTACATTTTTTCACCTCAGCACCGAAGAAGAGCAGGGATTTCCGGGTAACCTCAAGGTGGAAGTTACTTATACGCTGACAGATGAGGATGCAGTGGAAATCAGCTACCGCGGAGAAGCGGACAAAACTACAATTATGAACTTTACCAATCATTCCTATTTTAATTTAGGCGGCCATGACAGCGGTTCCGTGGTGAACCAGAAGCTGCAGATTCTGGCGGAATCCTACAATCCTGTCCGTGATTCCAAGTCTATTCCTACAGGCGAGATTGCTCCGGTAGCGGGAACGCCGATGGATTTCAGGACTATGAAGCCAATTGGACAGGATATTGAAGCTGATTTTGAGCAGCTGAAATATACCGGCGGTTATGACCACAACTATGTGCTGAGCGATAAAGTAGGTGAGATGAAAGTTATGGCAAATGCATTCTGTGAAGAGACCGGAATTGCCATGGAAGCTTCCACGGACTGCTGTGGGGTTCAGCTTTATGCCGGCAACTTTATCACAGACCGCACAGGCAAGGGCGGCAAAGCTTATGGCAAGCGCTGCGGCTTCTGTCTGGAATCCCAGTTCTATCCTAATGCCATGAACCAGGAGAATGTGCCGTCTCCGATTGTGAAAGCCGGGGATGTGTTTACGACAAAGACAATTTATCGTTTCTATGTGAAATAATCTTCCGTAACAGTTCAGCCAACCAAGTTAAATTGGGGAGAATCGTGCTTGCACGAATTTTACACGATTCAACTCGGTTGAGGGAACGCCGTCTTATGAGCAAAGTTAGCTGCGAAGCAGCGAGAAAACGCCGTAGGTTGCTAAGTGCCAGTGGCACTTGTTCAGCAACGACCGAAGCGAAGCGTAGAACTTTGCGAATGGCGTGGTCTGAACTGACCTGAACGGTTACAATCTTCCGTGTCTGGAGGGTTATTGCAAAAATAAACAAAAGAGGATATTCCGGAGATTGGAGAGAATCCCGGGGTATCCTTTTTGTAAGTATGCTGCACAGGATAGAAAGGAATGAAAAAATGCGGGAACAGCTGACAAAGAGTGATGTAAAGAAGATAGAGGAAGAGATTGAGTACCGTAAGCTAGTAGTACGCAAAGAGGCAATTGAGGCGGTAAAGGAAGCTCGGGCGCATGGGGATTTGAGTGAGAATTTCGAGTATCATGCCGCCAAGAAAGATAAGAACAAGAATGAGAGCCGAATCCGTTACCTGGAGCGAATGCTGAAGACGGCACAAATTGTGTCGGATACATCCAAAGACGATGAGGTGGGAATCAATAATACCGTTACCGTATACTTTGAAGAAGACGATGAGGAACAGGTTTTCCGTCTGGTGACGTCTATCCGCGGCAATTCCATGAAAAATTTAATCAGCACCGAATCCCCGATTGGCAAAGCAATCCTCGGACATAAGGTTGGTGACCGTGTGTCAATCAAAGTCAATGATAATTACAGTTATTATGTCATGATTAAACAAATAGAAAATACTGCTGAGGACGAAAACGATACGATTCGGGGTTTTTGATAAATATTTATTCGGTAGGGGGAACGTCTAAATCCTGCTGGTAATAAATATGCGCTTGTTTTATCAGATAAGTCTTTTCCTGAGGACCAAGGCGGCGGTAAGTTTCAAGCAAGTCTTCTTCCGTGTCATCGTAACATTGCGGTGAGTGAGAAGGACGCCGGATATCTGTTACGCCTAACAGGAAGTCTATAGATACTTCAAAGAATTCTGCCAGACGGATTAAGGTGTCAAAATCCGGTTCGCGGTCCTGTCTCAGATAACCGTTCAAGGTAGACGGTGCAATATGTAGTTGGGTTGCCAACTGCCGCTGCGTGAGGTTTCGCTCCTCCAATAAGTTTTCAAGTATGGTAGAGAATTTCATAAAATAGCCCTCTTTAGTTAAGAATTGTTACTTCTATCAATAGGTATTTTACGAAATATTTGATATAATATACCAGAAATACGAGAAACACATACGGGATTCATAAACGCGAATTAATGATGGGATAAATTATCTTAGGAAGTACAGGCGGAATCTGGGGAAATACTGATTAAATGAGCATTTCCCTAGGTTTTCCTTATTGCCAGCCCCCATCCAGGGTAATGATCTGCCCAGTCAGGTAAATGGGGGAAGTTACGATGGATAATGCAAGCTGGGCAGCCTCCGCGGCGCTCCCGAAACGCCCGGCCGGGATTTCTTCCGCGAGCTGCAGACGCTCCTCTTTGGAGAAGCATTGGTTCATCTGGGTATCGATGACGCCACAGGCAACGGCATTGACAGCGATATTGCTGGGGGCAAGTTCTTTAGCCAATGCTTTGGTAAAGGAATTGACGCCACCTTTGGAAGCAGAGTAAGCCACTTCGCAGGAAGCGCCGCTATTGCCCCAGACGGAGGAGATATTTAATATCCTGCCATATTTATTGTGCACCATTTGGGGGATGGCGCGTCTGCAGCAGCAGAACAGGGATGTCAGGTTTGTCCTGATAATACGGTCCCATTCTTCCATGCTCATGTCGGAGAGAAGCCCAATATGCGCAATTCCGGCATTATTAACGAGGATAGAGACAGACCCCATTGCCTCTTCAATGCGGCCAAATGCCTGATTTACAAAACACTCGTCGCCGATATCGCCCACCAATGTAAGGCATGGTGTATGGAAACTGTCGGCAAGTTCAATCGCCAGCGCTTTCAGTTCCTCGCCAGAATTTTTGCAGTTGATGGCAAGGGAAAAGCCGGCCCTGGCAAATTCTATGGCAATTGCGCGGCCGATTCCGCGTGAAGCCCCGGTAATAAATGCGATTTCAGGTTTCATAAGGCGTCCCTCCTTAGTTGGTTTTGGAGTATCAACAGTAACACATATAGTAGCCCTCATATTGCAAAATGTCAAGAAATCTTGCAGAGTGGGTGGGAATGTGGTAAAATATGACCAAGGTAAATATTACCTGAAAATAAACAGCAAAGGAGTTGGACATCATGCGTATAACAATTAGTGGTAAGAATATCGAGATAACAGAAGGATTACGACAGGCAGTTGAAGATAAGTTATCCAAATTAGAGAGGTATTTCACTCCTGATACCGACATTTTAGTAACGTTAAGCGTAGAAAAGGAACGCCAGAAAATTGAGGTTACCATTCCGGTAAAAGGAAATATTATCCGATCAGAGCAGGTTAGCAATGATATGTATGTTTCGATAGATTTAGTAGAAGAAGTCATCGAACGGCAGCTGAAGAAATATAAGAATAAGATAATAGACCAGAAGCAGTCAGCGCCGAACTTCCAGAAGGAATACATTGACAAAGAAGTGGATGAGGATGAAGATGTTAAGATTATCCGTACGAAACGCTTTGACATTAAGCCGATGTACCCGGAAGACGCCTGTGTGCAGATGGAACTGCTGGGACATAATTTCTTCGTATTCCTGAATGCGGAGACAGAAGAAGTGAATGTTGTCTACAAGAGAAAAGGAAATACTTATGGATTGATTGAACCGGAATCCTAAGGACAGGGAGCTGTCAATAACCACCCAAAAGAAAGGCAATGGTGTACTTTTTGGTAACACCGTTGCCTTTCTTTTGGGTGGTTTTTTATTTTATTAGGAAAGACCGTTTCGCATTAACGTGTGAAAGTATAGACTTTCCTATTAAGATAAAAGCCCTCCGGGCAGGATGCGCACTCGTGCAATAGGTGTCAGTCGCTAAAGCGAATGCACTTTGTTCTGGTTCCCATTTCTGCCTAATCTGTCCGGCTGTCGTTCGTTGCTTCATGCCGAATCAGCTTCCGGTATTGGTTAGGTGGGAGGCCAATGGTGTTTTTAAACAATTTTGAAAAGTGCTGTGAGTCCTTGCAGCCTGTCTGTACCGCAATCTCTGTTAAAGTCAGATCTGTATCTGTCATCAGGTCAATGGCCTGGTTGATGCGGTACATATTAATATATTGCAAGATACTCATATTCATATGCTGAAAAAATATTTTGTTCAGATAGCGGACAGAAATGTTGAGTCGGGATGCAATATCTGGAATCCGTATCTTCTGGTCGTAATTTTCATGGATATAGGTTAGTGCGTAAGAAACATATCGCAGATAGCTGGATATATGGGTATCTTTCTCTTGTGTCAGGAATGGTTCAGGATGAGTCAGCTGGATAAAGTAAATGAGGGTTTCGGCAATATACAGATTTGCCATAGAAATCGAAAGGCTGCTGCTTTCTTTTGTTGCCGCGATAATATCATCTGCAATAGAAGAAATTTTTTCATCGGTGCGCAGATGGAGATAGTAGCTAAATGGTGAAATCAGGGTGGTCAGGATGTCCGGAGAATCCGGGTTATTGGGGTTAATATGATACTTGAAGAAGAGCGTTGGGTCAAAATGAATATGGCGGAACGTGCAGTCGCCAGCGGCTTCCAGATAAAAGGAATGGACAATTTTAGGATAAATCATAATCAAATCCCCGGCGCAGAAACTAAGCTTCTGGTTACCGATATCCATACTGCAGGTGCCGGAATCCAGCAGATAGAGCTCCACAGTTTTGTGTATATGCTTGGCGAAACTGTAAGGGTATGTTCGGGATTCCAGTCTTGCACTGACAATCGTTGGTATGCCAAGGAATTCTTTTTTTGGAGTATCAGTATTACAAGGTTTCTGGCTTAAAGGGTTTTGTGTGTTCATAGAAATTACCTCTGTTTAGTTCCTAATTATACAAAAAAATATAGAAAGCAGACGATTTTTAACAAGCAATAATCTATATAAAATAATATAATATAAATATACGAAAGTCAATCTTTATATAAAATGAATAGGAGATTCCTTAATGAAGAAAAGAATTTGTATTATTAGCACAATTGGAATTTTGGCAGTTTTGGTAGTTTTTGCTATTACTGCGTTTTTTATCCATAGAAGCCAGTTCTCCCTGACGATTGATGGTTATGAAATCGGGGAGGAAGAATTTTTAGATGCGGCAAATCAGAAGAAATACGAAGTGGCCAGTTATTTTACTGGGAAAGGCAGCAATGTGGATGCAGGTTTCTGGGAACGGGAGGTGGAAGGGGAACTTCCATATGAGAAGCTTGCGCAGGCTGCGATTGAAGATTTGAAATATTTCCATGCGGTTTATGGATTGGCTGAGGAGAAGGGATATGTAAAGGATGGAAGTTACGAGGCATTCCTCCAACGCTTTGAGGAAGAGAATCAGAGTAGGAAAGAGCGGATTGAAAACGGCGAGGTTGTCTATGGGCTGTCGGAATATACATTGGATTTATACAGGGAGTATGAGATGGATTCCATTCAGAAGAGTTATTGTGCTGAATTGGATAATGAAGGCATGGAAGTAACGGATGCTGACAGGGAAGCGTATTTTGAGGAGCATAAGGCAGCTTATCAGAGGGAAGATGACAGGGTGCTCGATTACATAAAAATTCCTTACGCAGAACAGGGCATGGATGAGGGACAGGTAAAGGAATTCAAAAACTGTCTTACATCAATTTATAAAAATATGGATGGAGAGCATTCGTTGGCGGATTTGGCAGGGGAAGAAGAGATGATTGCCCCTTATTTTGGACATGCGGATGTGACGGCAGAAGAATTGCGCTCCTATTCCAGAAGCATAAGCGATATCCTGGAATATGCTTGGGAATTGGACAAAGGGGAATCTACCACTGTCTTAGAGGAAGAAGGGGCTTTATATCTGATTGAATGTACGGACAGGAATGGAAACGATTTGGTTTCTATAGAAGAGGTAAGGGAT
>CANOHX010000060.1 GCA_947565885.1 uncultured Lachnospiraceae bacterium | reverse complement strand
GAGACAGACATTGATTTCAGCCTGTACGGAACGCCGTTGGAGTCTACCACGTACAAATTTGCCAAATGCCTGCGGAACCAGTTCGGTGTGATTGAGGGCGTGACAGATAAGAATTATATCACCAACAGCTACCATATCCATGTGACGGAAGAGATTGATGCTTTCAGTAAGCTTACATTTGAATCACAGTTCCAGAAGCTCTCTCCTGGAGGTGCGGTGAGTTATGTGGAAGTGCCCAATATGCAGGGCAACATAGACGCGGTACTGAGCGTGATGCAGCATATTTATGAAAATATTATGTATGGTGAACTGAATACCAAGAGCGATTACTGTCAGGTATGCGGCTACGAGGGTGAAATCAAAATCGTCTCCGATGAGGACGGAAAACTGGTATGGGAGTGTCCCAATTGCCAGAATCGGGACGAGGACAAGATGAACGTGGCACGTAGGACCTGCGGCTATATCGGCACTCAGTTCTGGAATCAGGGCAGAACCCAGGAAATTCAGGAAAGGGTGATGCATTTATAATGAATTATGGGGAAATCAAAAAGACTGACATTGCCAATGGACCAGGCGTGCGGGTTTCCCTGTTTGTGTCAGGCTGTACCCATCACTGCAAGGGCTGTTTTAATGCGGAAACATGGGACTTCCATTACGGGAGGCAATTTACGGATGAGGTCGAAGAAAAACTGCTTGCGCTGTTAGCTCCTGGGTTTATTGCAGGGCTGACAGTGCTTGGAGGAGAGCCGTTTGAACCAGAGAATCAGCGGGCGTTACTGCCATTTTTGAAAAAGGTAAAGCAGGAGTATCCGCACAAGACAATTTGGTGTTATACTGGGTATCTGTTGGACGAGCAGCTGTGGAACTCTAGCCCGGCAAGATGTGAGGTTACAGATGAGATGCTGTCGCTTCTGGATGTATTGGTGGACGGCGAATTTGTGCAGGAGGAGAAAGATCTCTCCCTGCGGTTTTGTGGTTCAAGGAATCAGCGGCTCATTGATGTGAAAGAGAGCCTGAGGCAGGGGAAAGTCTGCATGGCTGAAATATAGCAGATCCGGATACCGTTTATCCGGGAAAGGGATACAGGTAATTTAAGAAAAGAATAAGAAATTATTTGCAAAAGATACACTATTTTGCGGACAGCAAGTGTTAATATAGGAAGAGGGAAGTATAAAAAATGGAATATCAGAATAAACAAGGGATGCCGGAATGTTTTAAAATCATGCTGGTATCCCTGAAACCGGACGGCTGCAAAGTACTTAAGGGACCAAGGGAGGAAATACGTCTTGCAGAGATTCTAAGAGATGATTACCATACCAGCAGATATGAGAAGATGATTCAGCTTGTGGTAAGGGAAATGGTGGAGGAGAGTGAGCAAGAGAGTGTTTCCCAGATGTTTTCCCTGGAACACCTGCAGAAAATATTGGGCAGCGGGGAAGAGAAGATGGCATGTTCTTATCAGCGTAAGGTTGAGGGGGTTATGCAGCCGGTATCTGCAGAAATATTTCCAAGGAGGTTTGGCGAGCAGGGAGAATTGGAAGAATTTATAATATATGTGTATCAATGTAATGACAAATAAGAATTGAGGGATGCATATGGCGAGGCGAAAGCGCAGAAGCAGAAGAAAATATAAAGCAGTGATAATCAGTGTGATATTATCATTGACGGCGCTGGTGGGAATATATGTTGTAATTTCCTTTTATTTCGACGACCATTTTTTCTTCCGTACCAAGATTAATGGCTGGCGGGTCGGCGGGATGGATCTTGCCGAGGCAGAAGAAAAAGTGGGAGATGGCGTGGAGGATTACCTTTTGACAGTATTTGACAGGGACGGCGGAAAGCATCATGTTTATGGCGTGGACATTGAATGTTCATATGTGCCGGATGGTTCCGTTAAACGGCTGCTGGATAGGCAGAATCCAATTCAGTGGGTTGGAGCATTTTTTAATCCTCAAGGAGGAGACGTTCCTATTACCATGGATTATAAGGAAGAATTGATTGCCCAGGCTGTGAAAGATATGGACTGTTTTCAGGAGGAGAATATCACTGAGCCAGAAAGCGCACGGATTGAGCTTGGAGACGATGGATATTACATAGAACCGGAAGTGCCTGGCAGCCGCCTGGATTTTGAGAGCGTGCTGGCTAAGGTAAAGCAGGCGGTGTCTGAGGGGGCGTCATCTGTCCAGCTTACGGATGAGGATTACCTCAGTCCGGAATATACCAGTGAGAGCGATGAGATCGTGGCAACGATGGAGCGTATCAATGGCTATGAAAATGCCGTCATCAGCTATGAGATTAAAGATTATGAGGAGACGCTTGGCAAAGAGCAGATTCGCGATTTCCTGGTCGTGGATGGGTTCGATGTGTCCTTGCAGGAGGACAAGATAACCGATTATGTGCAGATGCTTGCCAGCAAATATAACACTTATGCGGATGTGCGTTCGTTCAAGACGTCCTCAAATGATACTGTGGAGATTGGAGGCGGAGATTATGGATGGATTGTGGACAAACCTGGCGAAGCGGAGCAGCTCAAAGCAGACCTAGAGGCTGGAGAGCCGGTAAGCCGGGAGCCTGTCTATTCCCAACGAGCTTTTGTGGAGGGCAAGGATGACATTGGCAATACCTATGTGGAGATTGATTATACCAAGCAGCATATGTGGTATTATGAAAACGGTGAATTAGTTGTGGAGAGCGACGTTGTCACTGGGAATATCAACAGAAACAATGGTTCTCCTGACGGTGTGTTTAAGATTGTGTATAAGGATAGCCCGGCAGTGCTGAAAGGTGAGGATTATGAGTCGGATGTGACGTATTTCATGCCTTTTGCTTATAATGTGGGTATCCATGATGCGTCCTGGAGGGGCGGTAAGTTTGGCGGGGAAATCTACAAATCCAGCGGTTCCCATGGATGTATCAACGCGCCGCTCGAGGTGGCGGATACCATTTATAAAAATATTGAAGTGGGAACGCCCGTGGTTGCTTATTACCGGGAACCGGTAGAACTGACAGCGGAGAATGCCAAGATTTCCAATGCATATTCCTATAAGGATCCAGAAAATGAGGAAGAAGACGGTCAGCAGGAGCCGATACCATAAATGCAAACCTTTAAAAATGTAGCTGTTAGATTTTGTTGTCTATAGCAATAAATGTAAGATGGGAAGCCGTTATCTGGCTTCCCATCTTCCGCTTGCGCCGCAGGGCAGGACCAATCCGCTGCAAGAGACTGGGAGGCCAATCTCCTGTGCATCTATGTGACCGTGGAATCTGCGTAATTCGGAACCTAACATATAGGCAAGCACTGCCGGCTGCAGTCCTGTCGTATAAGAATTAATCAGGAAAAATAAAGGCTTTTCGGACAGTAGCTGCACGCAGAGCTTTATCAGCGGATGGATGGCATCTTCTATTTTCCAGATTTCTCCCTTGGGTCCCCTGCCATAAGAGGGCGGGTCCATGATGACGGCATCGTAATGGTTGCCGCGGCGAATCTCACGTTCTGTAAATTTCACGCAATCGTCCACAATCCAGCGGATGGGGGCAGCGGCAAGCCCTGAGGAGCTGGCGTTTTCTTTCGCCCAGTTCACCATTCCCTTGGAGGCATCTACATGCGTCACGCTTGCACCGGCTGCCGCTGCGGCAATTGTGGCTCCGCCCGTGTAGGCGAAGAGATTGAGGACTTTGACGGGGCGTCTGCTGTGGCGGATTTTTTCGCTGAACCAGTCCCAATTCACCGCCTGCTCCGGAAAAAGCCCGGTGTGTTTAAAGCTAAATGGCTTTAAGTGGAACGTCAGTCCACCATAATGGATGTCCCACTGTTGTGGCAGATGAAAGAATTCCCACTCGCCGCCGCCTTTTTTGCTGCGGTGGTAGTGCCCATTCTTTTGCTTCCATCCAGGCTGTGCCCTGGGTGTGTCCCAAATGACCTGGGGGTCTGGCCTGACCAGGATATAATTTCCCCAGCGTTCTAATTTTTCTCCTTTTGAGCAGTCTATGACTTCATAATCTTTCCATTTATCAGCAATCCACATAGATAGTTCCTTTCTTCGATAATCCCGTGAGCAATGAGAAAATAATATGTCTCAGGGATATTATGGTTGCTGAATGGAAGGCGGCTGTTGATATAATTTTCGTTCTATCTGTCGCCGTTCTATGGAAATCTGTTTTAAAGCTTTTTCATCATCTGTTACGGCTTCAATCCGTTCTAAAATTGACAATTGGTCAAATAAATTGCCGTTGTATTCCTTTTCGTTTATTGGCATAATGTTCACCTCCACATGAGATATAAGGAAACTTATTGTCCATTGTATTAACTATACCCATTGTAACATAAATTTTTCCTGCCATCTATATGCATCTTGCAATCAATAGGAAAATTCCGTATAATCGTAAGCAAACACGAATAAATAAAAAGCGAGGATATTCATATGATCAATACAATACAGCTGGGACCGCTGACACTGCATATCTATGGCATCATGACGGCGCTTGGCTATCTGAGTGCGTTCCTAATCAGCGAGCTGCGTGCGAAGAAGAGGGGCATGGACACCGATATCCTATATGGGATTTTCTGGTGCGCGGTCCTTGGCGGCTCACTTGGCAGCAAACTTCTCTATTATATCGTAAGCATACCGGATATTTTGAAAAATCCCTCCATTTTATGGGATTTCCAGAATGGCTGGGTAGTTTATGGGGGAATTATCGGGGGTGTGCTGACAAGTTTGGTTTACTGCAGGTATAAGAAAGCGGACTTTATCAGGTATCTGGATTTGGTGCTTCCGGCAGTAGCGTTTGCACAAGGCTGCGGACGGATTGGCTGTTTCTTTGCCGGCTGCTGTTATGGGCGGGAGACTGATTTTCCTTTGCACATCCAATATTGGATGTCGGAGTATGCGCCCAACGGCGTAAAACTGATACCAACGCAGATTTATTCCAGTATTGGGGATTTTGCCATTGCGTTCCTGCTGATGGCTTATGCAAAACGTGAGCCTAAGAGGGGGAAGGTGGCGGCAGGCTATTGTATCCTTTACAGCATTGGGCGGTTTGTAATTGAAATGTTCCGCAATGACTACCGGGGGGCGGTAGGATTTTTATCTACTTCACAGCTGATATCAGTGCTTATCCTGATATTGGGCATTGTAATGTCTGCCTGGTCTGGCAAAGCCGGGGAACCGGCAGCGGCACAAAGCGGAGCGGAAGATAAAACAGAGCAGGAGAAACAGTAATACAGAAATTATTCCGCATATATGAAAGATAATGTTTTTATCTGCCGATATAATAGAAAAGAACAGTGTAGGGAAAGGTTAAAGTTTCGTATTATTTCAGGAGAGAAGGAAGATGAATTCAGGAGTGGAAGCAAAAGTTACAGTTGGAAATGTCACGGTGGACGTAGGACAGGTCATCCGCAATGTGACAGGCATGGAGACAGATAAAGAGAAGAAGTCGTTCCTGCAGAAAGTTTTGGAGCCGGAAGCTGTGGACGACAGCGAAAAGGATGCCAGGAAAGCACAGAAGATAGCCAGGAAAATTGCCCGTGGTGAGTCTGTCACACCACAGGAAAAAGCATTTTTGGTAAAATTTGACCCCAAGCTTGCGCAGATGGCGGAACTTGCCCATCAACAGGGGGAGCGGGTCAAGCATGCACTGCAGAATGCCTCTTCCAAGGAAGAACAGCAGAACATTATCCAACAGGCGTACCAGATGGTTGCCCAGGTGAGCAAGAAAAACCCTCAGTTTGGGGAACTGCTGGGCGAGGCTGTCAAAGAGGCGGTGCAGGACAGCAGGAAAAAGGGCATACTTCAGGAAGAGGAGGCGGATGGGACTTTTGGGGATAACCCTATGGAACGGATAGCAGATGACCAGCAGACCTTACTGGAGCAGTTTTTTCCAGAAGAAGAGGCTTCCCTTATGGATTGCCGAGGATAATGGAATGCAGCAGGGAATAAATTATATGAAGAGGATAGGATTTAACCGGTAAAAGACAATAACCGAATAAAGAAATAATTGTATTGAATGTCGAATTGTGCTATACTTGTAGGGAAAACTACAAGATACGGATGTTAAATACAGGAAATATAGGTTAAACTATAAATTTTCAAGGGTAAAATGCCGAGAAAATATTAATAATATATAAAGTTTACAGGATAAAAGAGAAGAGTAGGAGGGAAAGACTATGTACAGGGATCTGACCAAAAGAATATTGGCTTTGGCACTGAGTGTCTGCATGATAGCCGGGATGGTGGATCTGTCCGGGTTTACTGTGCGTGCAGCGGATGTTGATTTGTCAGAGTACTCAATCGAATTCGACGGAGCGCCCGGAGGGGCTTTGTCGGTTCCGTATGATGGAAGTGATCATGAACCGGGGGTGTCAGTCAAGCATAACCTCGATGGAAGCACATTGACAGAGGGAACAGACTATCGCCTGGTATATAGCAATAATAAAGATGCTGGGACAGCAAGCGTAACAGCCGTTAACTTGTCTGATGATACTGATGCGATAAGTGAAAATTTTACTATTACACAGAGAGATATTGTTGCTAACGGCAGTTTTCCGTCCTCTGCGGATTTGGCGCAGGAGATTGCCAGCAGTTCTACGACAGTGACGCCTCAGATAACGGTAACGGATAGCGGCAACCAGGACTATACAAACTTAGTGGGCAGGATGTCGGACAGTGCAGTTCCCGACGTGGATTTCACATACTCTTTTAAAAATAACAAGGGACCGGGGACGGCGACGGTGACGATTACTGGACGTAATAATTATACTGGGACTAAGGAGATTACATTTACGATTTCTTTACTGGAGGGCTCCAAGATAAGTTTTGATTTCTTGAATGATATGTCAAAAGGAATGTCTTATACCGGGTTAGGAATTGAGCCGGAGATTGCTGATACGGTCGCTTACGATGGAGAGAAAATCAATAAGAGCGATTATGAGCCGGTTTATACTGATAATGTATATGCCGGTCAGGGGAAAGCTTGGATAAAGGTGACAAAAGGCAGATACAGTGGGCTGGAAAGCGAGCCTAAAGAGTTTACAATCCGTAAAAATATCTCGCCAAATGCTAAGTTTGAGCAGAAAGTTGAGTTGGGGAAAAACATTCCTGATAAACCTTACAAAAAGGTAACGGGCGGAGTTAAGCTGGAGGAAGAAGACCTTGTGCTGATAGACCCTGAGCATCCGAATACGCCCTTAAAATGGGGAGTAGATTTTGAGATTACAGAGAACAGTTATTCTAATAATACCGCAGAGGGGACAGCAAGTGTCAAGATTTTCGGTATAGGTAAATATTCGGGGAACAGGACGGAAACGTTTGAGATTGTCAGTACGCGCCTCAATGATCCGGAGATGGTGAATCCTTATGGAGCAGACGGCAAGGCAGAGTATATATATGATATCAATGCGGATGGCAGTGATAAGGATCTGTTTGAAGAAGTAAAGAAAAATGTAGTGGTCAGCAATGGTGATGTAACATATACGGAGGGAGAGGATTACACGGTATCTCGTGCTCCGGGCGATGCTGGAACTTCTGCAGGGACACATTATATCGTGGTTGAATCTACCGGAACGGGACAATTAAAAGCGGGCGACTCCGTAAGGAGGTCATATGTTATAAAACCAAGAAGCCTGAAAGATCCGGGAATGAGGCTTTCTATCACAAATTATACGAATCCGGTATATGACGGCAGACCTAAGACGCCAGGGCTGCAGATTGTCTATGAACCATCGCCTGGCAGAAGCAAGACGTTGACAGCAGGTGTGGATTTCGTTATGCCCTTAAACTATACGAACAATACCGATGCGAGCACGCCTGAGAATAGTGCAGGTGTGAAAGCTACTGGAAAAGGGAACTTTGGCGATGAGACGGACTGGTATTCGTTTGATATTGAGCCGATTGAGCTGGTAGATAAGAAAGTGAATCCCGCGACAGGCAATGCCACTGTCGCTGTGGATGGATTGGCCGATCCCAAAGACTATGTTTATACAGGCAAAGATATTGAACCCAATGTAAGCGTAACGCATACTACCCGAGGCGCTCTTGTGAAAAACAAGGACTTCACCGTAAGTTATGAGAATAACCTTAATGTGGGCGGATTGGCAAAAATTAAGATTAGCGGAACTGGGAATTATAAAGGAGATCTTGAAAGGACCTTTACGATTACTGAGCGTGACATAGGTGACGCGGCAGTAAATATCCAGGTTCCGGCTACCATGCAGTATACAGGACAGAAGCTTATGCCGCCGGTGACCATCCGGCATGGTGGGAATACGCTGACAGAGAATACAGATTATACCTTGAGTTATGGCGACAACATTCAGAAAGGTTCTGGCAGCGTTACCATTACTGGTATGGGCAATTATAAAGGGACTGTGCCCAAAACGTTTGTGATTACGGCGCGCAACATTGCCGCTGGGACGCTCAATGTCTCGGATCAGGCAACGGGGTATGACTTTGCAGTCGGAACGGCAGATGACCGCAGATATCCTTATGACGGTCAGGAAGTAAAGCCCAGCCTGACTGTGAGCTATACGAACGCAGAGGCTGGAATGGAAAATGTATCCTTATCGGAAGGTACGGATTATGAACTTGAGTTCAGCAGGAACAAGGAAATTGGTCAGGCAACGGTGACCATTAAGGCCTTGGAAAGCGGAAATTATACTGGAAGCAAACAAGTGACTTTCACCATCAAGGGAGAATTGTCAAATACTACTTTTACAAATGTGCAGATTCCAGAACAGGTCTACAGCAGCAATCCAATTGTGCCGGAGAATGCCAAAGTAACTTTTGATGGGAAAGAATTAGTCTTTGGCAAGGATTATGAGGTGTTCTGTGAAAATAACGACAATACCGATGCGGGGGATGCAACGGCAACGTTTGAAGGCAAAGGCGATTATTACGGCAGGGCGGAGAATATACCGTTCACTATCCGCAAGTTTGACCTGAGCATTGATGATTTGGAAGAAAAGGAATATATTATCGACAATATTGCCGAGACTTATCCATTCATTGAGGTAGGGCATCAGCTTCAGCCTTTGCCCGTGATTACCCATAATGGCCATCTTTTGACAAAGGATACCCATTATTATGTGGCATACGGTGACAATAACAAGATAGGCAAAGGGACGTTGACAATCCAGGGCGATGAACAGAATTATACGTCAAGCCGCCAGAAAGAGTTTCAGATTGTACCGTATGACTTAGCAGCCGATTATGCAGAAGGTCATGTGGAGGTGCAAGGAATTGCAGACGTTATCCTTGATTCCGTGATTGCGGGGACAGATACGAATGCCCAAATGACAGAAGATGGTCAGGTGGTTATGTCTGATTTGAAAGTGATGTATACACCGGTAGATTTAGACGGAACAGAATTGACAACCAGGCCGCTTGCGTTGAATGATGAATTTGAGGTTTTCTATAGGGATAACAAGAAGATTGGCACGGCGACGATTACAATTAATGGCGTGGGCAATTTTGGCGGGACAATTACGAAGACGTTCCGTATTCGCGGAGACCTTTCTTCTGAGAGGACAAAAGTAACGGTGGCGGACTGTGAATATTCGCCAGCCGGGAATACGCCGGAGCCGACGCTCACGTATACATATGATAATGGTACGATGGAAACCCTTACAACGGGCGTAGATTATGAAGTGTCATATGAAAATAATACAGATTCTACTGTTAAGAGCGGCGCGAAAGCGAAAGCGATTATCTCTCCGAAGATGTCGGAGGATGGTATGTCCGTTGAGGGAAATTATGCGCAGAGCGGGGCTGACCCGAGAGCGGCAGAGTTTGAGATCCTGCAGAGAGACCTCACGAAGACAATTGGCACGGAGGGCAATCCCAAGGATCCATCCCTTGATGTTACGGGCTTGGTGGAAGATGGGTATGAGTACAATGGTTTGGAGATTGTGCCAGAACTTCAGATTACCTGTGATGAAATAGCCCTGTCAGTTGGCGAACAGGGTGATTATACAATTGCTGCAGAGAACAACAAGAATGTATATACCTTTGCGGAAACCGAAGAGGGCGGACGTGGAGAACGCCTCCTGCCTACAGTCATAGTCAGCGCAGTGAAAGATGGCGATGGCAATTATACTGGGAACTACAAGGGTGGATTCCAGATGGAATTCAAGATTAATCCCAGACAGATTTCTGAGGAGACGATAAAGACCCTGCTGCGTATAAAGGGAGAAGAGTATGACGATACGGTTGTGCCGGAAGTAGATTATACCGGAAAAGCAATCAGATTCCCCTTAGACCCGGACGACCCCATAAACGGTGGGAACGATATGTCTGTAACCTGGAATAAAGAGGGACAGAACACCTCCCTTGTTGAGAACAGGGATTACAGCGTGTCTTATGCGGACAATACCAAGATTGGTGAGGCGAAGATTATCATTTCGCATGTGGAGTTTAGCAATTACGAAGGGACATATGAACGAACCTTTAAGATTATGGCTTCCATAGAAGTGGTAGACCAGGAGAATCCTCCGATTAAATATATGACGCTGGATTTTGACCATAATGTTCCTTTTGGTATTGTTGATGTGTATCCGAATCTGATATTTGAAGATTATTCCGGCGTGCTCTGCGGAGATACGAACGAACCGAAGATATTAGAAGAGGGCATAGATTTCGAGATTGTCACTGCAGAGAATCAAGGAGATACACCGGAGTGCAGTAAGAACAACCAGAACGTGGCAAGGGAAGATGCAGAGAATGAGGATGAGAGGCCGTTGGTAGTCGTTCGTGGAATCGGATGTTACCGCGGTGTGGTTAAACGGTATTATAATATTATTCCCAAGAACCTGTCCACAGATCAGGGAGATATCACAGCGGAATTTGCAGATACTGTTACCTCGGAAGACTTTGAGAATGCTTATATTTATACAGGGGAGCCGATCAGGCCTACAATTCAAGTGCGTAATCATGGGCAGCTGATGGTACCTGAGGTAGACTACACAATTGTTGGTTACGAAAACAACACGGAGATTTCTACAGAAAACAGGCAAGCAAGCGTTACCATCCAGGCAGTAGATGGCAGCAATTATGAGGGAAGCAAGACCTTTTACTTTAATATTATCCCCCGCCAGATTACTGGCATGAGGGTAGAGCTTGTAGGCGATAATCCTATATACAACCGCCAGCCAAGGACGCCTGACGTGGAAGTTTATTATATGGACGGCATAGAGAAAGTGGCCCTCAGCAAGAATGACTATGACCTTTCTTATGAAAATAACATTAATGCCGCTTCGCAGAATGCAGGAGACAGCGCTCCGACCGTTATCGTTACCGGTAAGGGCTCTTACGGCGGAACATTGAAAATGACCTTTACGATTGAGCCTGAGCCGCTCATGCCGGCGGAGGGAGAAGCGGATGATTTTGACATTACTACGACCAGCGCACTTTATACTGGGCAGGAAGTTACTACGGAACTTACGGTGAAAGCAAAAGACGGTACGGTTCTGAAACAGAAAGGTGAGCAGGACGTTTTGGATGTGCCAGAAACACAAGAGGATCCAGCTAATCCAGATACACCGGATAATCCAGACAGCCCGGATGGCCCGGGTACGCCGGATAATCCAGATGACCCAGGCAATCCAGACAGCCCGGATGGCCCAGATAATCCAGACAACCCAGATGATCCAGATACGCCGGATATCCCAGATGTACCACCTGCACCAGATTATGAGATTGTCGGATATCGGGATAACATCAACGCAGGAATTGGAACCGTGATTATCCAGGGATTGGGCAATTATACTGGAACGCGTGAGGTGCCATTTAACATCATTGCGCCGGATGTATCGGAGGATTTCCGGATTGCCGACATTCCGGACCAGACATTTATCAATGGTCCGATTGAGCCGAAAGTCAGCGTATCCCTGGCAGTAGGCGAGGGTGAAGATGAGATTGAGATTCCTTTGACTGAGGACGATTATGCGGTAGAATATGAGAACAATGTAAATGTTGGAACGGCAACGGCAATTATTAAAGGAACTGGCAACTTTGGCGGAGAAAAGAGAGTAACCTTTGAGATTGTACCTAAGGTTATCGGTACAGAGGAAGGCATGGGCGCAGAGATGAGCCTTGCTGCTATTGAAGACCAGATTTATACAGGCAGCGGAATAACGCCTGATGTAGATTTGAGGTACCGTGCGGGCACAGTTACTCCTATGGATGGACAGCAGAAAGAGGAGGATGAAGGAACTGCAGACAAAGAAAACGATGGACGCTTGGTGCTGGGTAAGGACTATACGCTTACTTACCTTACAAACGTGTTGGTAGGAACAGCGAGCGTAACGATAACTGGACGCGGTAATTACAGCGGCAGTATCCAGACGCAGTTCAGGATTCTTGGACCAATGGAGTTGGCAGATGTGTCCAGCATCCCAGCGCAGCCGTATACGGGTAGCGCGGTGGAGCCGAAACCGGAGGTTAGCTTTGCGGGAAATAAACTGACCGAGGGTGAAGATTACACGCTGTCATATGAAGATAATATTGCCCAGGGAACAGCGAAGATTATTATTACTGCCGTAGGCGAATGGTATACTGGTGAGAAGACGGTTACATTTGAAATTGCCAGAGATTTCTCTGACGAGACAATCGTTAAAGGGCTGGCTTCAGCTTACCCTTATACAGGCAAGGCGATTACACCGGTTGTTGTCGTAGAGGATCATGGAAAAATCCTCTCCAAAGGCGTAGATTACAACATAAGCTATGGCAACAACATTAATGCAGGAACAGCTACCGTTACTATCATGGGCATTGGCAATTATAGCGGAACGGCAACAGCGCAGTTTAAGATTATGCCACAGAATATTGGCAGGGCGGTGGTTTCCAGCCTTGCAGACCAAACCTATGATGGCAAAGATAAGCAACCGCCCGTCTCTGTTGTCATTGATGGGGTTGCTTTGAGGGATGGCGTAGATTATGCGGTATCCCATGTGGATAATAGAAATCCGGGCAAGGCAAGCGTAATCATCAAAGGAAGCGGTAATTATACCGGAACTAAGACGATGAGCTATAACATTGTGGTGCCGAAAGTGGCGGGCGTGAAAGTTTCAGGATATTCCGCATCCAGTATCACGTTCTCGTGGAGCCGCAATAGCTTGGTCAGCGGCTATGAGATATATGACGCCAATAATAAGCGTGTAGCGTGGGTGAAAAAGAACAGCACTGTAAAAGCGACTGTTTCCAAGCTTAAAGCAGGAACTACCGGCACATTCCGGGTAAGGGCGTATGTCATCCAGGGCAAGTACTTCTACGGCGACTTTGTTACAGTAACTGCGAGCACTGCACCGAAAGCGCCGGCTATCAAGAGCCTGACTTCAACCAAGTCGAAAAAGGTAACGATTAAGTGGAAGAAAGTTTCCAAGGCAAAGAAATATCAGGTATACCGGAGTACCAGCAAGAAAGGCAAATACAAGAAAATTGCCACAACAAACAAGACTACCTATACGGATAAGAAAGCGACGAAAGGCAAGACATATTATTATAAAGTCCGGGCATTTAAGAAAGTTGGGAACAAAACATACTATAGTAAATATTCATCTATAAAATCCGTTGCTGCTAAAAAGTAGCAGCGGATAGAAAGGAAATTGATATCAATATGGATAAAATATATTGTATTGGAAAATTCCAGTTTGAGTCCAAAGAGAAGTATCAGGAAGCATTGGACGATATTGAAAAAATCAAATACATTTCCAAAAAAATGGATATCAATGAACCGGGTGTAGCGCAGAGGCTTTACACCTTAGTGCGGGAGGGGAAGATTGTATTTCGCAGTGTGATCGGTGAAGATTATCTTCTCTATCTCTCAGATATGGTAGTTGAAGATTACCGTGCGCTATCCCGGGAT
>CANOHX010000059.1 GCA_947565885.1 uncultured Lachnospiraceae bacterium | reverse complement strand
CCCGTGCGCTGTTCTTGAGATTTTTCTGTGCAGTGGACAGCATCAGCTTGATGCGGTTCAGTTGGTTTACCTCGGAAGCTCCCGGGTCATAGTCGATGGCAACAATGTTGGCGAGAGGATAGCGGTGGCGGATTTCCTTAATTACGCCTTTGCCTACGACATGGTTGGGCAGGCAGCCAAAGGGCTGTGCGCATACGATATTGTCAGTGCCGGAATGGATGAGTTCCAGCATTTCTCCGGTGAGGAACCATCCCTCTCCGGTCTGGTTTCCTTGGGAAACAATCGGTTTGGCATATTTGGCCAATGTTTCAATATGTGCCGGCGGGTCGAAATGGCAGCTCTTTTCAAATTCTTTGCGAGCCGCGCTGCGCAGCCATTCCAGCGCCTTGATGCCGAGGTTGGCGCGCCGTGCGCTTGATTTCTTGGTTCCCAGGTATTCTGCCTTAAAGTTCATATTGTAGAAGCAGTAGAGCAGGAAATCCGTTAGGTCAGGCATCACGGCTTCTGCGCCCTCTGCCTCTAAAAGCTCTACCAGATAATTATTGGCGGCTGGCAGGAATTTGACGAGGATTTCACCTACAACGCCAACCTTGGGCTTACGCTCATCTGTCATGGGAAGCCTGTCAAAATCCCGGATTATCTCGCGGCAGTACTGTTTATATTTGCGGTGGGAGGGTATTCTCTTAGCAGTTAGGAAGTGGATACATCTCTCTTTCCATTTCTCATGAAGCGCATTGGCGCTTCCAGGTATTGCCTCGTAAGGTCTGGTGCGGTACAGGCAGCGCATGAAGATATCGCCGAAAATTAAGCCGTACAAAGCCCGCTGCAGCAACGGCAGGGAAAGCTTAAAGCCAGGGTTGCCTTCTAAACCGCTCAGATTCACGGAGATAACCGGAATATCCGGGTATCCCGCTTTTTCCAGTGCACGGCGGATAAAACCGATATAGTTGGAAGCACGGCAGCCGCCGCCAGTCTGGCTGATAATTACGGCTGTTTTCGTCAGATCATATTTGCCGGAGAGAATGGCGTCCATAATCTGCCCGACTACCATCATGGACGGATAGCAGGCGTCGTTATTGACATAGCGCAGCCCCATGTCGACCGCGGCTTTGCCATCGTTGTCCAGAACCACCAGGTTATAGCCGGAAACAGCAAAAGCGGGCTGTATCATCTCAAAATGGATTGGTGACATCTGAGGGCAGAGAATCGTATAATTCTCGCGCATTTTCTCTGTAAATACAATACGCTCATAGTGTGAGGAAGATATTTTGCGTTCCTTGTGCTGTTTTTCCTTGACCCTGAGCGCAGACAGCAGAGAACGGATGCGGATGCGCGCAGCGCCTAAGTTATTGACCTCATCGATTTTCAGGCAGGTATAAATCTTGCCGGATTTGGACAGTATGTCGTTCACCTGGTCGGTAGTCACGGCATCCAGCCCACAGCCAAAAGAGTTAAGCTGAATTAAATCTAAATCATCCCTGGTCTTCACAAAATTAGCGGCAGCGTATAGCCTGGAGTGGTACATCCACTGGTCCATAACCATCAGCGGGCGTTCAATATCCTGCAGGTGCGAGACAGAATCCTCTGTCAGCACGGCGATGCCATAGGAATTAATCAGTTCCGGGATACCGTGGTTGATTTCCGGGTCAATATGGTAGGGCCGGCCGGCGAGGACAATTCCCCGAAGCTTATTCGCTTCCATATAACGGAGCGTTTCCTCCCCTTTGCGCTGCATCTCTTCCCGGGTTTTGGCAAGTTCCGCCCATCCCATGTCCACGGCGGCTTGTATTTCATCAGCAGAAATAGCAAATTCATCAGCAAATACTCTTTTTAACTGGTCCAAGAGCACTTCCTTGGAAGCAAAGGACATAAAAGGATTAAGGAAACGCACCTTGCCGGAAGTAATCTCATCCACATTGTTCTTGATATTTTCTGCATAGGATGTGACAATCGGGCAGTTATAATGGTTGACGGCATCTGGAAATTCATTTCTCTCGTATGGGATACAAGGATAGAATATGAAATCCGCCTGCTGTTTAATCAGCCAGGAAACATGTCCGTGAGCCAGCTTTGCCGGATAGCATTCCGATTCGCTGGGAATGGACTCTATGCCCATTTCGTAAATTTTGCGCGTAGACTGCGGGGAGAGCAGCACACGGAACTTCAGCGTACGGAAAAATACTGCCCAGAACGGATAGTCTTCATACATGTTAAGCACACGTGGAATACCCACCGTGCCGCGGGAAGCTTCCTTTTCGGACAACGGCTCATAGCCGAAAATACGCTGGTTCTTATAAGCAAAAAGGTTGGGAATATGTTCCGTGTTCTTCTCTTTACCCAATCCTTTCTCACAGCGGTTGCCTGTGATGAAGCTGCGGTTTCCCGAAAAGCGGTTGATGGTCAGCAGACAGTGGTTGGTACATCCCTGGCAGCGGGAAAGTTTCGTCTCTACTTTGAGGTTTTCAATCTCTTCGATGGAAAGCATGGTGGTATGGGGCGTATCTTCGTAACGCTCCCTGGCAATCAGGGCAGCGCCAAATGCCCCCATGATACCTGCAATATCAGGCCTTATAGCTTCACAGCCGGATATTTTCTCGAAACTGCGCAGCACAGCGTCGTTATAAAATGTTCCGCCCTGTACGACAATGTGTTTGCCTAAATCCCTGGCATCGCTGACCTTGATAACTTTAAACAGGGCATTTTTGATGACAGAATAGGCAAGCCCGGCGGAGATGTCCGATACATCTGCGCCCTCTTTCTGCGCCTGTTTTACCTTGGAATTCATAAATACGGTACAACGCGTGCCCAAGTCAATCGGGTGCTTTGCAAACAGCGCCGCCTGGGCAAAATCTTCCACAGAGTAATTCAGGGAATTGGCGAAAGTCTCGATAAAAGAACCGCAGCCGGAGGAGCACGCTTCATTGAGCTGCACGCTGTCCACTGTCTGGTTTTTAATCTTGATGCACTTCATGTCCTGGCCGCCGATGTCTAAAATGCAGTCCACCTCCGGGTTGAAGAAAGCAGCGGCATAGTAGTGCGCCACAGTCTCCACTTCCCCTTCATCCAGCAGGAAAGCGGCTTTCAGCAATGCTTCTCCATAGCCGGTGGAACAGGAGTGCACAATCTTAGCCCCCTTGGGCAGCAGTTCATGGATTTCTTTCAGCGCCAATGTTGCTGTGGCAAGGGGGTTGCCGTTGTTGCTGCTGTAAAAAGAGTACAGCAGGGCGCCGTCATCGCCGACAAGCGCAACCTTTGTGGTGGTGGAGCCTGCATCGATGCCCAGATAGCAGTTTCCCTGATAGGTGGACAGATCCTCGGTCAGGACGTGGTGCTTTCCATGGCGTTTTTGAAATTTGCCATAGTCCGCCTGGTCCTGAAACAGCGGTTCCATCCGTTCTACTTCAAATTCCATATGGATATCGGAGGAAAGCCGGGTCAGGATATCCCGAAGTTCCATGGCAACGTCTGCTTTGTGGTTGAGCGCCGAACCGATTGCCGCAAACAGATGGGAGTGGTCTGGGGCGATAATATGTTCTTCATCCAGCTTGAGGGTACGGATAAATGCTTTTTTCAATTCAGGCAGGAAATGTAAGGGTCCGCCCAGGAAAGCCACGTGTCCGCGAATCGGCTTTCCGCAGGCAAGCCCGGAAATCGTCTGATTGACAACTGCCTGGAAAATGGAAGCAGACAGGTCTTCTTTGGACGCGCCCTCGTTGATGAGCGGCTGTATATCGGTCTTGGCGAATACGCCGCAGCGGGCGGCGATAGGGTAGAGGGCTTTGTAATTCTCAGCGTATGCGTTGAGCCCGGTGGCGTCTGTCTGCAGGAGCGCGGCCATCTGGTCGATGAAAGAGCCCGTGCCGCCGGCACAGATGCCGTTCATGCGTTGTTCTACGTTTCCGCCTTCAAAATAAATAATCTTGGCATCTTCGCCGCCCAGTTCAATGGCGACATCTGTCTGGGGGGCATAGTCCTGCAGTGCGCAGGAGACGGCGATGACTTCCTGTACGAAAGGAATTTCCAAATGCTTTGCCAGGGTGAGCCCGCCGGAGCCTGTAATCATCGGTGATAAATATATATTGCCCAGAACATCCTGCGCCTCTGCCAGCAGATGGGAGAGCGTTTCACGGATATTGGCAAAATGCCTCTCGTAGTCGGCAAAGACCATTTCATTCTGTTCATTTAATATAGCAATTTTTACAGTAGTTGAGCCGATATCAATGCCCAGCCTATGTAAATCCCTTTTTTTCATATGGTATTACCTCCAAAATTTCTTTGGCAATTTCTTCCTATTTAAATGCTATAACTGCTCGGAAATCGAACACCGTATATTATACGACAGGAAATAACAAAAAACAATTCATTTTTCATATTTAATGGAATGTTAATATTTGGCCTTTGCGAATGGCGTGGGAGTGAACAGTAACGGTCGTTACGAATGGCGCGGGAGTGAACAGCAACATTTGTCTTGAGGATACATTGTAATCTCCATAATGTGGAACTTTGCCATAATATATGCAGAATATGGAAAGGTAGAACCGTTTGGGGAACGACGAATATAATAGTTAGAAAGAAACTGTGGTTGAACACGGAGGAAAGAAGATTATGGCAAGAATTATACCTATTCCGATTGGTCCCATCTATCCTGGCGGACCATGCAGGGGAATCATACATGTGGTACAGAAAGGAGATACGCTATATCAGTTGGGAAAATTTTATAATGTAAGCGTAGGGCAGATAATGTTTGCCAATCCGTTTGTAGATATTTATAATCTGCAGATAGGGGATGAGCTGTGCATTCCGGCATCCATTAACCCATTGCCTATTGGGGCTGGAGAGAGGGAGCAGTATCTAGGGTATCAGAACTGGGATGACCGTGATGATGACGATGACCGCGAGGATGCTGGTGATTGGAAAGATAATATGGATGACTGAATGACTCAGCCTTTCAGAAAATCAGATTGTGCCATTCGCAAATATAAAGATTCTAAATAAAATTACGCCATTCGTTGACAAACCTTTCCAGAAAATTTATAATAAAATTTAACTAATGTTTAGAGAGGTGCGTTATGAATTTTTTGAATAAAATGGAACGGAAGTTTGGCAAGTTTGCGATTCCTAATCTGACATTCTGGCTGATAGGGGCCTGGGTTTTGGGATTTATCATCCGCTATACCATGCCAGAAGTGCAGACGCTTCTGACCTTAGAGCCGCGGCTCATCCTGCAGGGGCAGGTATGGAGGATTGTCTCGTGGCTTCTGATTCCTCCGTCCGTCAATATCCTGTTCCTGATTTTTTTCCTGTCCTGTTATTATTTTATTGGGACTTCCATTGAACAGGCAATCGGTACGTTCCGGTACAATGTCTATCTGATTGGCGGGCTGCTGTGTACGCTTGTGGGAGCGTTTATCCTTTATCTCGTCTATTTGTTTGCTGCCGGGATACCAGTGACGGGGATTGGCTTTTATTTCGGCACGGAATATGTGACGATGTCTCTGTTTATGGCGTTTGCGGTTATATATCCGAACACGCAGTTTCGGCTGTATTTTATCATCCCCTTTAAGGCTAAGTGGCTGGGGATTGTCGATGCAGTGTGGATGGCTTTCATGTTTATTGTCAGCAACTGGGCCGGCAGAGTGGCAATCCTCGCTTCGGTAATGAATTTTTTGATTTTCTTTTTCAGTACCAGGAATTACCGAAGAATATCGCCCCATGAGATACGCAGGAAACAGGTCTACCGTCAGCAGATGCGCCAGGCGCAGGGAGTTACTAAGCATAAATGTGCAATTTGCGGCAGGACAGAGCAGGATGGGGAGAATCTGCAGTTCCGTTTTTGCTCCAAGTGCGAGGGGAATTATGAATATTGTCAGGACCACCTCTTTACCCACCAGCATATCAAACGGAGCTGAAGCCATTTTAGATATCAGTTCAGCCAGCCGAAAGAAATCAAGGCAAATCATGCTGGCATGATTTGTCCTGAGGTTTCCTGTTGTTTTTCAATACGGTGAAGCAGCGTTGAAAGCGCCTTTGCGATGGCTGAACTGATATTACACAAAAAGAGGAAAATCACTCTGCAATTGACAAATATTGTTTTAGAAATTATAATTGGAAAATAAAACTGTGAACAGAATTACATTACCAGGAGGTCTACAGATGGAAAACGAAGTGGTTTCCAAGAATTTTATAGAACAGATTATTGAGGAAGATATTAAGGAAGGACATTGCGAGACAGTCAGAACGCGCTTTCCACCGGAACCGAATGGTTATCTTCATATTGGACATGCCAAGTCTATTTTGCTGAATTATGGGCTTGCCAAAGAGTATGGCGGCAAATTCCATATGCGTTTTGATGATACGAATCCCACTAAGGAGAATGCAGAATTTGTAGAATCTATCAAAGAGGACATCAGATGGCTGGGGGCAGACTGGGAAGACCGGCTCTTTTTTGCCTCCGATTATTTTGAGCAGATGTATGAAATGGCAGTGAAGCTGATTAAGAAAGGCAAGGCATATGTATCCGACCTCAATGCGGAGCAAATCCGCGAATACCGCGGTACACTGACAGAGCCTGGGCGGGAAGACCCGGGAACATTAAGGAGTATTGAGGAAAACCTTGCGCTTTTTTGCAAAATGAAAGATGGAAAATGCGAGGATGGGGCAATGGTGCTGCGTGCCAGAATTGACATGGCATCTCCCAACATCAATATGAGGGATCCTATTCTCTACCGTGTGGCGCATATGACCCATCACAACACGGGGGACAAATGGTGCATTTATCCGATGTATGATTTTGCACATCCTATAGAGGATGCGATTGAGGGGATTACCCATTCCATCTGTACGCTGGAATTTGAAGACCACAGGCCGTTGTACGACTGGGTTGTGAGGGAGTTGGAGTATGAGAATCCGCCCAAGCAGATTGAATTTGCCAAGCTTTATCTCACCAATGTGGTGACAGGTAAGCGTTATATCAAGAAGCTGGTGGAAGAGAAGATTGTGGACGGCTGGGACGACCCAAGGCTGGTGTCCATTGCAGCGTTGCGCAGACGTGGGTTTACGCCGGAGTCCATCCAGAAGTTTGTGGAACTTTGCGGTGTATCCAAGGCGAACAGTTCCGTGGATTACGCCATGTTGGAGTACTGTATCAGGGAAGATTTAAAGTTAAAACGCCCCCGGATGATGGCGGTTTTAAATCCCATCAAGCTGGTGATTGATAACTACCCGGAGGGGGAAACAGAATATCTCTATGCAGCGAATAACCTGGAAAATGAAGAACTGGGAAGCCGTAAGATTCCTTTCTGCCGGGAACTGTACATTGAGCGGGAAGATTTTATGGAGGAACCGCCCAGGAAGTATTTCCGTCTGTTTCCAGGGAATGAAGTGCGTCTCATGCACGCTTATTTTGTTAAATGCGAAAGCTTTGTCAAGGATGAGGAGGGCAATGTGACGGAAGTGCATTGTACTTATGATCCGCAGACAAAGGCTGGAAGCGGGTTTACCGGGCGCAAAGTAAAGGGTACCATCCATTGGGTGCCGGCGCCTTACGCGAAGAAATGCGAAGTTCGCTTATATGAGAATCTGGTGGACGAGGAGAAAGGCGTATACAACAAAGAAGATGGGAGCCTGAATCTGAATCCGAATTCGCTTAGTATATTAAAAGACTGCTATATAGAGCCCGCATTAGCGGAGGCAGAACCTTATGACAGTTTTCAGTTTGTAAGGCAGGGATTTTTCTGTGTTGACTCTAAGGATTCCAAGCCGGAAGCACTGGTGTTTAACAGAATTGTATCTTTGAAGAGTTCTTATAAGCTGCCGACACAGAATCAGTAGCACAAAGAGGAGGAAAAGTGCAATGAATTTATTTTCAGGATTGGAAAAATTTGGTTTGAAATCTTCGGAGTCCATGCAGTTATTTGAAGATGATAAAAAGGAAAGCAAGAAAGAAGAAGGGGCGCGCGCGGAGGAGAAAATTCCCGCAGAATCTGATTTCCTGTTGGATAAGACTGTACACTGCAGGATATGTGACCATGTGTTTAAGACGAAAGTCATTAAGAGTGGAAGGGTCAAACGTTTGGAGCCAGACCGCGATTTGCGTCCAAGATTCCAATATATTGATACTTTGAAGTACGATGTTACTTCCTGTCCGGCGTGCGGATATACGGCAATGAACCGTTATTTCGAACATCTTACCCCCACACAGGCTAAATTGATTAAAGAACAGATTTCCAGCAATTTCTGTCCGGACAATAGAGCAGAGAACGCAGTATATGATTATGACGAGGCGGTAGACCGCTATAAGCTGTCGCTCATGAACACTGTGGTGAAAAGGGGAAAGGACAGTGAAAAAGCCTACACCTGCCTGAAAATTGCCTGGCTTCTGCGTGGCAAGGCAGAGACAATGGCTTGCAGTACGCCGGAGGAGAAAGCGGCAAAGGCAGAAGTGCAGAAAGAGGAGGAAGAGTTCTACCAACAGGCATTTGAGGGCTTTATGAAAGCCATTTCCGAGGAAATGTATCCCATGTGCGGCATGGAGCAGAGCACTGTGGATTATATTTTGGCATGTATGGCGTTTCATTTTAAAAAATATGAGATTGCCTCGAAATTTCTTGCAAGCGTGCTGACAGCGCCTTCCGCAAGCCGGCGCATGAAAGATATGGCATTGGAACTGAAAGAGGATATTATTGCAGAGTTAAGAAAATAGAAAATAGAAAATTGGAGTAATGATTGGAGGCATCCTTATGGAACGACAGGGCAGGATTGCTGCAGTAGGTGTCCTTATGGCATTTGCAGTGATTATCTTTACCGGTTGTACCACAGAGAAGCAGACAGAAGCTGCAAAAGGGGCACAGCAGCGGACAGAGCACGATGCAGAGAAAAGCGTTTCAGCTGATACGGCACAGGCCCTTAATCAGGAAACGGAACAAACTCCAAAGGATGAAAGATTACAGGAAACAGAACAAACTCCAAAGGATGAAAGATTACAGGAAACAGAACAAACTCCAAAGGATGAAAGATTACAGGAAACAGAACAAACTTTAAAAGATGAGGAATCCAAGGAAACGGCTGGGAAAAAGTCTCAGGATGATGAGAAAAGAAATCTTTACCGCCCGCTTATGGAAGCTGCCATAGAAGCAATTGAAGCAGATGATGCCCAGGCATTGTACGACCTTCAGAATGGGGAAGAAGCGAAGGCATTGGCTGCAACAGTCAGAAATGGCGAGCATTTCATTTATTATCTGGGAGAGGAGGAGAGCGGTAAGGGCATTGGTTTCTATACATTTGAGAAATGCAGTTGTAAGCAGTGGTATTACGGCGATTACAGAGACGGAATACGCCAGGGCAGAGGAATCTGGTATTATGTCAGCAGCAGCACGGAAGACGGCAGCCTATACAAAGAAGTATATAATGGGGATTGGAAAGAAGATGCGCCAAATGGCAAAGGACGTCAGCTTACTGCTTTGGGCGGCAATGTTGACACGAACAAGAAATATAAAGTCAAAAATGGATTGTTTTACGGAACCTATAAGATAAAAGATAAGCTGGAAGACGGTACGGTGGTGCGTGGGAAATATAGGTTGAAAAAAGGCAAATACGTGACGATTTCCGATGAGGAACTCGAAGCCAATAATTTTGCCGTGCCTGAAGAACCGCATCTGGCCATCGCCTTTCTGTATAATAAAGCTGGTGAACTGAAGAGCTGCAGCATGGTGTATGCAGAGGATGTTACCAGAGGCGTGAAACATTTTTGCAAATAGAATTATGCTTGCAAATGCAAGTGTACCCTGCCTGGAGGGTTTTTGGTTTTACAAATAATATTATGGGGATTTCCTGTAAGTTAAAAATACCAGATATGGATAAGAGGACTATCCATATCTGGTATTTTGTATGCTGTCAGATGAAATCTCTGGGTTTATTATGAATCTTAAAACTGTTTCTGGCCGCTTATGATTTTCTGCAGTCAAATGCCGGGTTTGCGGCATAGAAATTCTTAGAATCCAGGTGTTCCTGTACTATCCGCAGGCCTTCACCGAAACGCTGGAAGTGTACGACTTCACGTTCGCGCAGGTAGCGGATGGGGTCGCAGACTTCTGGGTCTTTGACCAGACGAAGGATATTTTCATAGGTGCTCCTGGCTTTTTGTTCTGCCGCCATATCTTCCGTAAGGTCCGTGATGGGATCGCCCTTGGATTGGAATTCACAGGCGTTAAAGGGGATTCCTCCAGCAGCCTGCGGCCAGAGTGCAAGCGTGTGGTCCACGTAATATTTGTCAAAGCCGGAGGCCTTGATTTCTTCCGGCGTCAAATCTTTCGTCAGCTGATAGATGATGGTGCAGACGATTTCCATGTGCGCCAGTTCTTCTGTACCAATATCTGTCAACAGTCCCGCAACCTCACGGTAAGGAATCGTATACCTCTGAGAGAGGTAGCGCATGGAAGCGGAAAGTTCACCGTCAGGTCCGCCGAATTGGCTGATAATTACCTGAGCTATCTGAGGGTTCGTCTGTGTGATATTTACAGGGTACTGTAATCTTTTCTCATAATTCCACATTTAGCAATAACCTCCTTCCCAGGGCATTGGCTGGGTAGACCACAGCCACATCTGATCCGCTTTTGCTGTGTCAAGCGTAAGCGGTCCATAATTTTTCTCATATTCTTTTAGCGCTTTGGTGCGCACTTCGCGGAAATGGTTGAAATAGGCAATTGCCTCCTGGTCCTTTGGATGGGTATCAAGATAAAGGACAATATCATTGACAGCAAAGCTTACCATGTTAATCCACTGAAATAATTTCATCTGTTCCATTTTATTTTCTCTCATCTCGGGCAGCCCCCTTTCCCCATAAATGGTTTGTTTAATTCTGGGAAGATTGTGCCGCACTGCAGAGCTTTGTCCGGTTCATATGTGTCATGCATGAACTGCCACGGTACATACGCCATAGCGATTGCCATGCCAGCCAGGGGATCGGTTTTATCTGGGTTGGCTGGGCAGTGGTGGTGCATAGGTGGGCGGTTCATCATGGGACGCTGGTTCATGCCGGGGGTATATGCGTTTGAACGCTGTGGCATTCTTGGGCTGCAGCCACAGTCGGAGTTCGTGTTATAATTTGCCATTGTGATTACATCCTTTCTTTTATTTCGGTTCTTTAATAAGATATGACAGAAGAGGTAAATGGTGCTAAGAGAGTAATGGCTAAATCGTTGTTTTCCGAAAGAAGGTCGTTGGCTGTACACGAATTTTGTAAGGTTTTTGTAAGAAAAGAAGATTTTTTTGTTAAGAAAAAACAGATATAATAAAGGTCAGAAAGAGGAGCTAGTGTAGTGAAATCATCACAGGAGGATATAAATATGTGGACGAGAAAAGAATTGAAAGATAGGGCGAAACAGAGATTTCATGCAAATTATTGGAAATGCATACTTGTAGCGTTATTGGCGGGATTGTTAGGCGGGGGCGTCGGTGTAGGTACCGGCTCGAACAGAGTCTATAAGGATTTCCGGGAACTTTACGATTCTACAGAAGAGGAAGTGGTGGAAGATGACAAAGAAGATAGATATGCTAAATGGGATGAATATAAAGAAGAATATTCAGAGGATGGCGAGGAAGAATGGGATGACTTCGATCTGAAGCTGGATGATGGGGAGACCGAGACGGAACAGGGAATCTTCGAGGAAGCGGCAGCGGGAAAATTTGGGGACACAATATTGGTGATGTCATTTTTGTTTGCTGTGTTTGCGCTTGTGTTTATAATTGCTGGCATGGTGATGGTAATACTCATCCCTCTGGAAGTTTTCCTGCTCAATCCCCTGGAAGTGGGCATCAAGCGTTTCTTTGTGCAGAACCTGAAAGAGATGGCCAATATCAGAGAGATATGCTACGCATTTGACCACAGTTATCTGAATTGTGTAAAGACGCTTTTTTTCCGCGACCTGTATATTTTCCTGTGGAGTCTGCTTCTTGTCATCCCAGGGATTATTAAAGCGTACGAATATCGGATGATTCCATATATTTTGGGAGAGAATCCCAGTATCAGCAGAGCAGAAGCCTTTGCCATGAGCAGTTCTATGATGCAGGGCAACAAGTGGAAAACCTTTGTGCTGGACTTATCGTTCGTGGGATGGTATATTTTAAATGGACTGTCACTTGGAATACTGGGAATCTTCTATTTGAATCCTTATGTAAATCAGACATCGGCTGCGCTTTACCTGAGATTGAAAGGGCTGCCGGGGACAGCAAAACAGACGGAAAGCGTGCCGTATCAGATGTAGGCTGATTCAATGTGATTTACAGAGGAAAAGGAGAGATGAGATTATGGCATACACAATTCTTATTGCAGACGATGAGGCGGAAATCCGAGAACTCCTCCGCTTGTATCTGGAAAAGGATGGCTATCAGGTATTGGAAGCGGCAGACGGACGATCTGCCCTTACCCTGTTGGAAAAAAGACAAATTGACATGGCGCTTTTGGATATTATGATGCCAGAAGTGGATGGTTACCATGTTTTGAAAAAACTGCGTGAATACAGCAATATGCCGGTGATGATACTGTCAGCAAAAAATCAGGATGCAGATAAAATTCTTGGTTTGGATTTGGGGGCGGACGATTATCTGGCAAAACCTTTTAATCCAATGGAGGCGGTGGCACGCATCAATTCCAATATCCGCAGATTTTATTCTCTGGGTGCGCAAAGCAGGAAAGTCAAGCAGCTGGAAGTAAAAGATTTGAGGCTGGATACGGAAGAGTGCGTGGTATACCAAAACGGCCATCCCATTGATTTGACCTCCGTGGAATATAAAATGCTGCGGATGTTTATGGAATATCCGGGCAAGGTATTTACAAAACAGCAGTTATATGAGAACGTCTGGGGGGAGGAGTACGCGATTGCAGACAATAATATCATGGTAAGCATCAGCCGTCTGCGCGCCAAGCTGTCTGAAGATGGGGGCGCTTATATCAGGACAATCCGCGGGCTTGGTTATCGTATGGAGAAAGAGTAGGAATGAATAATTCTGAGTGGAAAAAATTTTTAATCAAACGGTTTCTTTTTATTTTGGTTTTGGTTGGAATCAGTGAGAATCTGTTGAACAGATTCTACGAGGGAATAGTATTTCCCTGGTTGTCTGAAAGCCTGCATATTGATTTCTTTGCAGCAGGGATGGACAATGGGGTGAGCATTGACGTGCTGTGCCGTGGCGTTCTGTATCTTGCCGTGATGGGAATCTGCAATGGGCTTCCTGATGTGATAGGATTTGCTTTGCGTACGTTCAGTGAAGAATTGGCAGGAAGCGTCATGACAGGAAAAATTGCCAGTCAGATGCTTAAGATGAATCCGTTGCAGAAGAACATTTTCATTTTGGGAATGATGACGCTGGCGGTATTGGTTTTGCTAACTGTGCTGCTTCCCTATGTCCTTGCAGCTTTTGCTTTTGGGCAGACGGTAAGTGTGCAGATAGAGCGGATGGAGGAGCAGGAGCGGCAGCGGAAAGAAGAATATGACAGGAGGCGTAATCTTCTCTTGTCGGATGTGGCGCATGATTTAAAAACACCGATGACGACTGTGGCAGGTTACGCGAAAGCCTTGCTGGACGACAGGGAAGCCTTGCCGCATGAGAAAGCGGGAATGGGGCTTTCCGAGGAGAAGCGGAATGAGTATTTAGAGACCATATACAATAAATCCATGCAGATGGGTGGATTATTAAATTTTCTTTTTGAATATGTGAAATTAGACAGCGAGGGGTTTCAATTGTCCAGGACCAGCACGGATTTGTTTGAATTGCTGAGGGAATGCGTTGCAGGCATGTATATGGATTTTGAAGAAAAAGGGATGGAGATACTGCCGCATATTCCAGAAGAAGCATTTTTTATGGAAGTGGATACAGTACAGTTCCGGCGTGTGATTAACAATCTCCTGAGCAATGCGCTTCGCCATAATCCGCCGGGAACCAGGATATGGGTGATGGCAGAGGCGGAGGATGGCGAGATAATTATCCGTGTGTGTGACAATGGGCAAGAGATTCCGCAGGAGGT
>CANOHX010000058.1 GCA_947565885.1 uncultured Lachnospiraceae bacterium | reverse complement strand
TTTCATTTGGTTCAGATTCATATGTTTCCCTCCATTTCCTACGGTTATTGGTTGCTGCATTATGTGCGGCTCGTCCCTTATCCTACCCATATGGCCTCCTTCCCTTAGCTGGCCCTCAAATACAATACAGTTATATACGCATAGAACATAAGCGTACTTCCCGTCACGTTCCGGAGTTTTATACTGATGGTTGTGTATCCCCCTGATTTCGATAGTTCGCAGGAGCCCCAACATATTTTTTCGGAGGTGATTTTTCCGGGAATGGCTGCAATTGCCGTATACCCAGGCTTCAAATTCAATTGGATAGTTTCTTCCGCCACAGCATTTTCAAACACAGTCAGCTTGCTGGATTCCACTTCTTCCGCCAAAATAAGGCTTTTGCTCTTATTCCAATATGTATCAGCAATAATATTTCCATTGCCATCCTGCGTGGCTTTCACGGCAGAGCCAACGCCGGTAACCTTGCTTGGCGCCATAGCCCTGATTTCGTAGCCGTTCCAGGCAGCCAGATAGTCGGCGGAAGTCAATCCAGGCTTATGGTAGGAAAATGATATGTTGCTGTTGTTGTCCGCGTCCATGATGTTGTGGGAGGGGTCGAATTCTTCCGGCAGATTCAGGGAGGCGAGGACGGTGACGCCGTCCACCTCCTCTTCCGTAGCTACTGGGGCAATTGCTTTCCAATCCCCCCGCCCAATCCCAAGGGCATCCCACACAGAAATGCTCCAATCATTCGCAAGCCCTGTGGTGGTATCTTGGTATATTTCTATGTAATTCATAGATTCTGCTGTATTCCTTGTGAGCCTTATTTTTTTCCATATATGTGAAGAAGACTGGGCAATCAGGCTTACAAATTTTTTCTTTGTATGTGTATCCAGAAGCTGAAACATCTGGTATTCCGGGGCGTTGTAGCTATATCCCCTCTTGAGGCTTATGGTGCATGAGAAATAGCAATCCAATGTGGATTTCGCAATCCTGTACCATCCTTTCGTTTTTATAACCCCTTTGGAATGCGAAACGCAATCCGCCGTAAAATGCCCATCCATATATTCCATGGACGGCGCGCCTATGTCTGCTGGCGTGATGTTCACATCCCCTGTGCGGTAGGCGCTCTCCTCATTTCCTTTTACCCTGGTTTCTGCCGGGATGGCGGGCGTATCCGCCAAGTCATTGTAGCTGCCCGTGAACGCCACGGCTTTCAGATCCGCAAGCCATTTCTTGATTTTCCCAAAAATCGTGGACAGCTTCTCCCCGCTGGCAATGTTCTCCCTGGAAGCTGCCTGGGTGAATGTGGGTTCCTCGATTTCTTTTATGTCCCCATCTATCATGTCCATCGCCTTGTTGAAATCCCCTATGTCGTAGAAGTCGTCTGTGTCCGGCTTGGGGTAGCCGTAATTTTGTGTTTCACTCGCCATTCTCTAACACCTCATCTCTCAATTGCCTATGTGTATAGGCTGATAATTGCCCATATGTATATTTGCCCAGAGCCTTGTGTTGGTTGTAAAGTAGCGACAGGTTTAAAACCATATTTGCTGGCAGTATTTTGTTCATCATATCCCTGGCCATTTCAAAATTTCTTTTGCTCTTCAAGGCAATGCGTACGATAACCATATACTGCTCAGACAAAACCGCCAGTTCATATCCATCTTTCCCACACAAGATTTCAAGATTCTCACGCAGTGTCCGAATCGTATATGGCACTGAATTATTCCAGGAGGATAGAATGCGAAATCTTCTGTTCTCTAACGTGTCACCGTCTAACGGCTTTATACCTAGCATATTTTCAAATCTTTCAATCCCCCATATATCGCAATACAGTATGAACGAGCTGTTTTTTATGGTTTCTGTAATGTCCTCCATCCTTTGTATTTCTGAATCCTGCGCTTGCAAAGCTGCAGTCAGTTCCTTATAAGATTGCAGAAAATCTGGAAGATAGTTCACCAAATCTACTTCCCTTATCATGCAGCAACCACCCCCATCACCGGAATGTATTCTTTGCTTAAAATAATATTTTCCGCTTTCCCATTCAGCTTGCTTTGGAGAATATCAATAATCCCTGTAATTCCGATAATCCGGGATTCAATTTGTGTCCTCCTTATTGTCAGCGCCTCATCCTTGGACCAGTGTTCCCTCAGTTCTTTCAGGTAGTTTTCGATTGCTTCGGAAATCTGCGATTTTAAATCTTCAAACTCATAACCTGTATCATAAGTAATCTCCAAATTTACATCTATTTTTAACTCCGATGGCGTGTCGACCGTTACAACATGCCCTATCGGGGCAAACCCTGCCCCCCATCCATCCTGCGTGGGGTCAATTGTCCGTTGTACTCTTTCCAATAACCGCTCATTTGCCCGGTTGTACTCAGAATCCAATATGGTTACCTTTACCGTTCCGCCCCCATTCCATACCGGTGTAACCATCGCTGCCCCTACCCCTTGAATATCAAGGGTCTTCTTTTCGTAGTCACGGATATTTCCGCCAAAAGCCTGTGCATCGAACGATGCAAAGTATTTTTCCCTTATGGCTTCTGTCTCTTCCTCTTCTTTTCCCGGTATCAGAAGCTCGGTCAGGGCTGCCGTTTCTAATCCCTTTATGTACTCAATGGGTATGAGCCTCCCAAAGACAGCATTGCCGACTGCCCCCTCTGTTTCGCATTCCAGTTCATAGATTCCGTCACTTTTTTTGTCCTGCACGGTATAGTTTAAAGCGTCACAGCTGAAGCGGCTTCCTGGCGGGATTTCCAGAGTGTCCGGCGTAAACTCTGCTTTCAATATGGCTTTTGTCGCCGCTTTTGGGCGAATTCCCCGCTCCGCTGCACGTCTGATAAGGTTTTCCCTGGAAGCGGTATCTGCGAAAGCTTCTTTCAGTATCACATCTAGCTCAATGTACATAAGCTGCATTTCTACAGCTGCCGGAGCCAATGCATCATAAACCAGGGAGCCTTCCCTTTTATCCACATCATCCGGCACACGTTCCAGCATCCTGTCCAATATATCCTCATATGTAATATTTTCATACATTAAATGTCCACCTCTTTTTCCATTTGGATTGCCCCATAAAGCGTAGATACTGTAAATGTAGCAAGCACTGCCCCCCTCTCCATTATCTCGAAGTCGAAGTCTGACACATCTGTTATTCGTGAATCGCATATGAGCGCTTCTGTGATGCGGCGTTCCAGTTCCGGGCACACATACGATACTGGCTCACCGTATAAATCCATTGTCTCAATTCCATAGTCCCATGAATAAATAATGTGCTGGTAACGCTCTGTGTTTAAGATTTTAAAAGCTGCCTGCTGCACTGCTTCCAGTCCATCCACGCGCCCCTGTATCCTTTTGTTTTTGTGCGCCATGCGGTAGGTTCTGCTTTCCCCCTCGTCCATTTCAAAATCCTCTTCCAGGATCCCTACTGTTGACGGTATCACGTCACTCTCCTCCAATCCTATCCAGCACTATGTATTTCTGCCCTCCTTGCTGCCTCAGCAAAATCACTATTTCCCCGACAGCCAAGGCATTGTGTAGGATAATTTTTTTCTTCCCTGATATTTTATGGTCATGGGAACCCCCTCCGCCCCCCTGCATTTTAAATTTATGGGCATGTTCTGGGTTCCCTCCGGGTTCCGTCTCTCCCTGGCATTCCTGTCCCGTTGTTTGGGCATGGCTCTCCGTCTGCCAGTCTGCCGTGACATCTACGGAAAAGTCTGTGACATTCCTGCTCAGCGTCAGTTGGGCACTTCCTAGTATCATTTTCTGCTCTACATTTATCTGCAACGGCATCACAGATTCCACTGTCCCAAAACATACATTTACTGGTTTTGTGGCATCCATTGCCTCCACCGCTGTTTTTTTGAGGATTTTTACCAATCCTGCTGCATCAGACAACAAACTCACCTCCCCTGAGCGTTAAATCCATCCAATGTCCGTTTTCCTTATATATGTGTCTGCATTTCTCAACAATCATAAATTTTTTTACCCTGCAATCCCCAAGATTCAAAGCGACTGCGACCATGCTTCCAGCACGTACCCGGTTATCCCCAAACGCATTAGTAATTTTTAGGTTCTTTGTCTTATGGTTATACAGTTTCAGCAAGGCATCCGCTTTTGCTTTTCCGTTTTCCCCCTCTTTCAGCGTGTCGAAATACTGCAGCAATCCCCACTTATTGATGTTGGAGGAATCCTGTGCGACATAGACATCCCTTTTCCCTGTATCTTCATTGTCATGAACCAGTTTCACTTTGTTGTATGTGTCGTCATCAATGGACGATGTGTATTCAAAATTTTCCCCAGTCTCCGAGTCAATCAGCAGGTACTTATTCTTGCTGCGGACATACATATTGGAGATATTCTTCAGCGTCAGCTTGCCAAAGTCGTCATACAGCACATACATTTCTTTCCTATTCTGCATGGTAATATCCAAGGCATTCTCAACCATTTCAAACAGGGAAGAATTATCTTCCACACGGGAAGGTATCACAAACCCTGTTTTCTCAAGTTCCCCCAGCTTTAAGGCATAATCATCTGCTATCATCCTTATGAGCTGGTCCGCCGTCTTCCTTTCATAGACCCTGGTATCCTTATTGTTCAGATAGCGCAGCTGGTCATATGCCGTTACCGTGATTTCCTGCACCTTCCCTTCCTTTTTGGAGCGCTGCTGTTTAAATATGAATCCAAAGAAAATTTTTCTCCCATTTACCTTGAATCTCACAGCGCTACCTTCTGAAATGTCCAGTTTTTTGTCTCTTAAAATCTTAAAAGACAGCTTGCCGGGCGTCCCGCGGCGTTCTGTCGTCCATTCAATCCCTTCTGACACGGCAGGTTCAAATACCTTGGTCCCATTTTCATTTCCAATCAGCAACTCAACCCTCATATATCCTCCTACGCTGGCGGAATCGTGAGTACCTGTCCAGGATATATCAGGTTCGGATTTCCGCCAATAATTCCTTGGTTTGCATTGTAGATAACCGTATACATCGAGCCGTCCCCATAAAACTTTTTTGCAATATTCCACAGGCAGTCCCCTTTAACAACCGTATATGCCTGGGCTGCTTCCGGGGCTGGGGAATTGTCCGTCTCCCTGGGCTTCTTTGCGCTGGCTTTCGTTTTCCCTTTCGCCTTTTTTACCTTTACTACTTTGGTTCCGAAATCCCGATACTGCTTGAGCCTGATTTTTACAGTCAAATCTGCCCCTTCATTTGCATCCTCTGTAATCGTGTAGTCTTCCAGGGAGACACGCATATTCGTGTGGAAAAGCGGCTCCCCTTTGGGGCTGTATCTGGAAATTATGAACTGGAAAGGCTTCCTGCTGGTCTTGAGCTTTTCAAATTCTTTCAGGTAATATGAAGCCTTTCTGAAATATAAGGCTTTTTCAGTTTCCTTTTTGGTATTTTTCTTAGCCTTCTTGTCAGCCTTTTTCTTATTGGTCTTTTTTTTATAGACTGCAAATGGATATTTCACCTGCGGAATCAGGCACTCAAACTCAATGTCCGTAAGTTCTGCCTTTTTCAGTATATTTACCTGTCCCTCGTTCATCAGCGTCACCGTTTCATTCGCATTATTAATCTTAATCTGCAGTTTCCCCGGCGCTACCGGGAGCAGGCATTTTTTCAAATAAAAATCATATCTGCCGCTTGCCATTAAGCATGCACCCCTTCCGTTACAATCTCGGCTGCCTCATCCACTGCATCTGTCAATGCCGTGACAACGCCATCCAAATCCATTTTTGAGGAAATGGAGTTATTGTTAGTCTGGTCTATGCGTATCTCCGCAACCGTGTATCTGTTCACAGTTTCCTGCTCAGCAAGGTCGCGGAGGTATTTCAGTTCCTCCTCCCCCACGCTCACAGAATCCTTGATGTCTTCAATGTTCCCCGCGGCTCCACTGTTGTCTACGCCATTGGAGATGCCGTCCTCAATTCCGCCTCCACCACCGTAATTCTGCTGCTGGTTATGCTCATCAATTCCTGGCACGTCCTCTGGATTAAAAAGCCCCGAAACCTTGTCTTCTATACCTTGCCCCATGCCATACCCGAAATCCCATGCATCGCCATAATCAAATGTTTGCACATGGTGGTCTGAGCCGTTCATCGTTTCCATGACTTCCTCGCCCTTGCCGAAAGTATCGTCTACCCAGCTTCCGAGGGAATTTCGCCAGCCGGAGACCGCGCCAGCAAGATTTGAACCAAAAACCGTATCAATGGCAGACGCCAGGCTTTCAAGTATCCCCAAAACGCAGTCCGCCAGGTCAAAGAACAGCCTCGCTATTGCCCCAACCGGGTCCGTAAAGACATTCGCGAAAAAATTAGCAAATGCTGCTATGAAATTCCAAAGCACGCAGAAACAGTCTATTATAAAATTAATCACTGCTGCTATCTGGTTCCAGATAAAAGCCGCCGCCACTGCCAGCACGCCGCATATGATTCCAGTTGCGGATACGGAAGTCCCGGCAAAATGGTTCACTGCTGCCACCGCAGCATATAAAGCTGCAACCAGCGCTATGACCAACATGACAATCCACACGAGCGGACAGGCATACATAGCCGCATTCAGTCCATATTGCGCTGCAATGTCCGCTGCCGTGGCTGCCGTCAAGGTTCCTGTGGCTGCTGCATGCGCCATCTGTGCCACCGCCATGGCAATATGGATTCCCTTACTAATTGCGCTTATTATATTCACCGCCATCTGCCATCCGTAATAAACTGCCAACGCTCCTGCCACTCCATATATAACCGGAGAAATCCAGGACCAATTATCAATTATGAGGCTGCTGCCCATGCTTGCCAGTTCAATCACCCCTGACATGATATATAGCAGCATCTCAAACGCCACAACTGCCCCATTCACAAATTCCTGGAATGTGCCGCTTTCGTCCAGCGTGTTTAGGAACTGGTCGATACGCGCAATAAAAACATCCAACGCTTTGCTGTTCGCCAGTGCTGACATCGCCTGTACTGCCGTGTCCACGAGATTTTGGAATGCAGTGCTGTTTGCTATCTCGTTCAGCTGCTGCGCCAGGGGCTGGAACGCCATCACCGCATCGTCCTGGATATCCGTCATCACCTGTGAAAACGTCATCGGCATGCTTTCAAACGCTTCGTTCGTCTCGTCCGCCATTTCCAGCAGGGACGTCTTTACCACTTCTGCGGTGACCACGCCTTCTTCCGCATACGATTTTATTGAGCCTTCCGCCCACCCCATATTTTCTTCTATGGTCCTTGCAATCCCTGGGGCAGCTTCCAGGATGGAATTCAGTTCCTCACCGCGCAGCGCCCCTGCCGCCATCGCCTGGCTTAACTGCAGCAGCGCGTTCGACTGCTCTTCTGCCGATGCCCCGCCTATGATAAACTGTTTGTTGACCTGCTCCATGAAATCAACCAGTTCCTCACTACTTGCAAATGCTGCCCCCGCGTTGTTTCCCATCTTGGCAATTGCATCTGCCGTTTCCATGACGGGCGCATGGACCCCCCTTGCAGAACTGTAAATCATGTCGAACAGCTCCGATGTCGTCTGGGCCCCATCATTCATGAGATTCAGCCTGGAAGTTGTCTGGGCAAGCATGTCTGAAAAATTAAGGACAGACGCCGTACCTTGCATCGTCATATACGCAGCCGCCATTCTTTTTACGGTATCAAGCAGGTTGTCCGCCTCGCTGGTCCCATCTCGTATTAGCTGATTAAGCTGCCCCTGCTCATCTGCGCTGTCCCTGATTTGCTGCTCTGTGCCTCCTATTATCTGTGACAGCCTTAAGTAGGCACTGTTAGCCGCGGAAACGTCCATGCCCTGCATTGCCTGGTTCAGTTCCTCCTGCTGCTGCACGGCAAGGCTCAGACGCGTGCGCAACTGCTCAAGCTCCGCATTTGCCGTATCCGTTCCCAGGTTGACCGGGTTATTCTCTATCTGCTGTATCCTGTCGCGTATACTGTCCATGCGCACGGCAAGGCTGTTCATATCCTGAAATGCGCCAGGCGGCAAGATGTCCATATTCAGCGTCTGCCTGGCAAGCCTGTCTTGCGTGCTGCACAGCCGTTCCATCATGGAATTTGCGCTTTGCGTCTCCTGCCGGAATCTTTCAGCCCCTGCGCCTGTGAATATCTCAAATCCATCTGTTTCCCATGTGGTCGGCACCGCCGCAGGTTCCGGCGGGGCTGTCGGGGGAGCCATGGAATTGGAGGGCGTATTCTGCATAGCGTTGTTCAATTCTTCCATAGCTGCCGTTGTCTGGTTCACGCTGTCCCTTACAGCATCCAGCGATGGCATTTCCACATCTGCACTCATTGCCTGCTGCATGTCATACATTGCGGACACAGCAAGGCTTACCGATTCCATAATCCCATTCAGGACGCTGCTGAAATTATCCTGCAGCTGTATTCCGGTTTGCAGCAAATTATCACCTCCTCTTCCCTGACCGTGCTTTTGCTTCTGCTTCCTTTTTTTTCTTCCTGTCGTTCTCTGCTTTGATGTCTATGGATGCGATGACGAACGCCTTTTCCTCCTCATCCATCTTCAGAAAATCCGAAGGTAAAATGTTTAGTTTATGGAGGGCATAGTAGGCATAGTTTGCCTCGCCATCCCCTCCGTTGATTAGTTTTTTGCCTCTTTTACCTTTTCATCCAATCCCCTGTCAAGTCCATGGAATTTCTGTATCCAAGCGGATAATCTCTGGTATTCCCCTGCATCATCTACCATGGCATACACCAAATCCTCTGGCGTCATCACCCCATAGGAATCCTGGAGTTCCTTATCATATAAATCCGGGAATACGGTAGAATTCACTATCAGTCCGATGATGTACTTCGCTGTATTGACCCTTGGGCGGAACATGTTAGGCTTTCCTTTGATCTGCACTTCCATTGTGCACGAATCCTTAATGTTTTCATTTTCCTTGGAAGTGATATGCCTGAATTCCCATTCCAAAGGTTTCCCACTATCATCCGTCAGACTCTCAGTGGCAGCATACTTCTCATTATTTTTTTTTACTTTGTTCCCTTTCATAAATCTGCTGAATTTTGACACTTCTTATCTCCTTTCTGCTGTCCCTGCATGAACTTATGCAGGGATTTTCCTGGCTAATTTGCTGCAAACCCTACAAGATCCGTAAAAGATTCCGGCATGGAGAAGTCCTCAAAAGTAAAATCTACCTCTTCTTCCAGATACTCCGCATCCGCATCGAATTTTGCCAAAATCCCGCCATCGATATTGCAGTCCTTGAGGATAATCGACTGCCTCCCAGCCCCGCTTGTGGGGTCCTCATTTGCAATCTGCATCTCAAAGTACACATCCTGCCCAGTGTCCTTATAGTCAAGCATCATCTTGCGAAAAATGCTGGTATTGTAATGGAGCGTACACGAGCCGGTCCCTTTCCATCCGGTTGCCTTATTTCCTTTTCCAGTCTTACCCAGAATAGGGACTTCTGTCTTGGTCTTCTCGAATTTCGCTTCTACATTGATTGCCTGCATAAGGTTATAGCGCCTTTCGCCAATGGTCACAAAACATTCCGCCAAAGCCGCTGAAAGCGTGTCCTTTGCAAGCATCGTAGTCCTCTTTTCTTCCATTTTCTCTCCTCTCCCTTAAGATATCCTCACTGTCATGTACAGCTTCGACATGGCATTCACGATTGTGATGCTGCCGTTTACCACTACGGATTTCTTGTCTTCCCCAGGCTCAACAGTAATGTCTGAGTCAGAGAAGTCTTCGATAGCCCCCAAATCCTGTAGGCTTTGCCGGATTTTCACAAGGTCGGACCAGAGAGATTCCCTGCCTGATTTATTGTTCGGCACAACGCCCAGATATTTGGTATTGAATAGGACCGCATCATCGTTTCCCAGCTGGTCAATGACGCGGATGGTCTGGTTATCCTTGAAAATGTCCCCGCGACCAGTCGCAGTGGTCACCATGCTGTTTATGTCTTCCAGAACCCTTACATCGGAGTTTACCTTGTGCAGCACAAATTCCCCGCTTTTTATTGATGCTTTCAGCTGTTCCTGCGTGAAATCTGTATTTGGCGTAAAAGAACCGTCATATTTTTTGTTCTGGCAGGACTTATTCACTGCACACCCGCATTCCGCGCCTGTCACCCAGTACACAAGGCTCGCCTCGTTCCATCCGTCATCGGAAACCTTGTTTTTCACATTGATTACCCCCATGTAATCTGCGGGCAAATCATGCGCGACAAGTTGGAACTTAATGCCGAGTTCCTCGCGCAGCCTCTTATTGAACGCAGCGTAAAGTTTTTTTGCGGCTGCATCTGCAGCCGCAATGCCCATAGTGTTGAATGTGTAGGATTCAGCCTTATTCAGGTATTCCTTATGGGCTGCCCCATCAACTGCTGCATTCGTTCCCCCTGCCAGAGGGGTGGACGCCGTCACCGCAAGTGTTGCCTCCTCCCGGAATCTTACATAGTCATTTGCCTTTAATTCTGCCGCCGTAAGAACGGTTTGTGAATCGACCTCCGTCATCCCAAGATATGTAAACACGTCAAATTTTTCCTGGTCATCCACATTTGCCTGAATTACAATTTTCAGGTCATTCCCGCGTACCCCACCATACAATGCAGTTGCAAAGTCATTGGACGCCTTTGCCCCTCCGCCATTCAGGCGGTACGCATACAAAACGTTTGCCCCCATAAACAAGTCACAAAGGCCTTTCATTTTTTCATGTTCCGGCTCGTAACCAAAAATCCTCATGCTGTCTTTCCTGAAATCTTCACTGGTTACTTCAAATATCTCCCCTTCTTTTCCCCAATCCAGTTCAAGGGGCATTGTGGCGCTCCCGCGGTCTGATAATGCCTGGGATGCCGAAGCCGTGGACACGAAGTTGACGTATGTGCCCGGAAGCCCCTTATTTAGTGTCGTAAAGCTGCCGCCACCTAAAGCCATGTCATTTTACCTTTCCTTTCATAAATTCCTCTATTGCGCAGTCAACGTGCTCTAACGTGTACTTCTCTTTTTCATCAAGAAGGGCATCCACCACATCCCGCTGGCTGCTGTACCGCGCGGAAGACAGAATCTGTTCTTTGGTGAACCGGGGCTCGCCCTTGTTTGCTTTGGTTCCTGCGTCTGTTTCCTGCTTTTTCAACGCTGCCATAATCAACCACCTTCCTTTACATGTGTGCTTATTTTCATTGTTTCCATAGATGCCTGGGCTTCTGCCTTATACGTGAAAAAGTCATAATCCACAAAAAAATTCAATACTCCGTTGACTATGCCGTGTTTCATTTTGCTTCCCCGGATTGGTCTGTCCTCGCCTTTTAACGTGACATATTCCAAGCACTCTTTCATGCGCTCAGCAACGCAATTGCATTCTCTGTTTTTCTCGCAGCTTTCCGGGAAGTACTGGATGCAGAACTGGCTGTCCCTCAGATACCTCTTTCCCAAAAACAGACGCTCAGAGGGGTCTGTGCAGGATATAAAAAAACAAGGTTCCTTTAACCCTTGCTCTATATCTTCCATATGGATTTCATATCTGTCCCCAAACTCTTCGCCCAGGGCAATGCTGATTGCTTCAATTATTGCGTTTATCATTTCAGGCATCCCCTTAAATGTTTTTCTATTTTCTTTTCCAGAACTCCCGGAGCTATCCTCTCAAGCTCCCGTTCTGAGATAGTCATCATGAAATGCCCTCCGACCCACCCTTTATGGTTTGCTGTCCTGTGCCCATATTCGACATATGTGGCATATTCGACCTGATTCACAATTTCAATGACATAGGAATCCCCAAAATGATGGACCGCCAGCGTGTCAGCAAATCCCTTTACAGATAACCTGCTCCCGCCTGTCCATCCCCTGCGGAGCGTCCCGCCCACTTTGCCTGGCACCTTATGCCCTTTGTGCTGTTTGCCTGTGGCACAGGCATACGGTTTCCCTGAATAGTCTCCTACTGGGGTTCTTTTTACTGCAAGCCTAAGCAGCCTGGCTGCCAGTTCTTTTGCGCATGATTGGAGAAAAGCATCTGCATTTTTATCCAATTTTTCCAGTTCATCCCTAAGCCTTTCCAAATCACGTGCCTGAAAACTTCCCATCCTGCCCAAATCAAGCCCACCTTTCAAACAATTCAAGGACGATTTCCTGATGTGTGCCGTAGACTGCCGGTATGCCGCTGCGGGCATAATCGGCTGTCCTGCCATCCTGCTCCACCGTTATTTTTGCGCCTGCTTTAATTTCCACGTCAGGGGACACAAACAGTTTTGCCGCCTGTGCCACCGCTGCGGCTGGTTCTGTCGCGGCGGCAGCTTTCAACAGTTCGAAAGACAGCCTACATGGCTGCCCCTCCAAAACAACTTCCGGCTCCGACCTGGTCAGTCCAGAAGAGATGTCTTTTACCCTTTTCATCTCTGTGACGGTCAGAGTTCCAAAATAGGTTTCCTCAACGGCTTTTCTTGCCGCTGCCTGGGCTCCCCTAATTGTGCCTACCATCGTACTGCCCTAAATGAGTTGAACTCATCCTTTCCATAAGATAAAAGGTGGCTGATAAAGGCGGACAGCCTCTGCTCCGGTGTCTGGCTGCCCTCACCAGTTGCAAAAACTGTGTTGGCATCTCCCACCTGAATCTGTTTTACCGCATATTCCAAATCAAGCCCTTCAATGTCATTTGGCGCAAAAGTTTTTTTAGAGGAAAGGAACTCGCCCGCTGCCATGTCGACAGCAATATGTTCCAATCCTTCCGGTATGCCTTTTCCATTAATTTCATTCCTGACAGTGTTGCATACTTTTTCCACGCAGAATTTCAGGAGTGGCTCATCATTTTCTTTCAGCTCGTATCCAAATGATTTCAGGCGCTCTGCCGCGCTGCAGATATCGACCATCCTACTTCTCCTCCTTCCCGCTTCCATGAGATCCACTTCCTGAATCCGTCTTTCCTTTGCTACAGTCATCCTCTCCGGCATTATTCGCCGGAGAGACGCTTTCGCCATCCGCTTGCAGATAATCAGCTTTATCGCCAGTATATGGCTTGCCGTCCTCGCCAATTACTTCATATCCAAGCGCAAGCAGCTTATCTGCCACTTCCTGGTCATCCGTCTTAAATATGCCCTTTTCAAATCTGCAGAGTGGTTTTTCGTTGGCACCGTCCCAGACAGTATTAGGCGTTAGAGGCTTTTTCTTTACTAAGAACATGCAAAACGCCCTCCTTTCTATTCCGTTTTCAGTCCTGTAATTGCACCATGCAAAAATGCCGGTCCATGCGCGAGGCCTATCTGCCCATAAATTTGGATACGGTCAGAAGCACCTTCTTTGGCAAGCGGCTCTTCAAAGAAATTCCCTTTGCCTGGTACCGGCTGGAACACAGGGGCTACCTGCGCCATGTCTGCAACGAGAAGCGCATCTTTCCTGATAAATGGATCGAAGCATATGCCAACCTTGCAGAAATCGCTTTCAATCTGCGTGATGTTCATGCCTGCAATCTTCTGCGTCATCTGCATCTGCGCCTTGAAAAAATCGGCATACAGATTGGTAATTGCCTGCTTGATGAAAGAATTGCAGTAAAGCACCATAGTAATGAACGCTGCGCCATTGTCTGCCATTTCCCTGAAAAGCTGGTCGAGCATGGCTTTCCCCAGAGGAGCCCCGGCAGCATCAATTGAAGTCCCTGCATCGGACGTGCATAGTTCCAGCATTCCACGCGTCTTGTTTGCGGTATCTCCATCCTGGGTCTTGTTGTAGCTGCCGTTCAGGAAAGAATGTTCCACGTCCCGCGATATCTTAATTAATTTCTGCTGTACCTGAAACGCTTTTTCATCGCCGGGGTTGGCAGTCTGCCCGGCAGAGTTAAGCCCCGACAACCTACCGCTGTTTGACTGTTTTGCATAGGTCAGGTCGATGACTTCTTGATGGATTTGGACGACATTGGTCTGCTGGCTCCTTGCAACGTGCGAGGCTGCCGGCGCCTTCACGGAGGCATTCTCTGAAATCTCCGGCTGCTGCGCTTCCGGCAGGTCATGCACAATGCCTGTCTGGAATTCAAAATTATCCGTCTGTTTCCCGCCCGAAAGACCGCCTGCCATGCTAAGGAAAGGGGTCTGCGTTGGGCTTGCGGTAAATAGGTCTCCCGCATAATTCGGCAAATTAAAGGTATTGCCAGTTCCGTTTACCTGAGGCATAATTTTCACCATTTTAACCTTTCAAAAATATTTTCTGTTACATCAGTACAATCCCACCATC
>CANOHX010000057.1 GCA_947565885.1 uncultured Lachnospiraceae bacterium | reverse complement strand
CCAAACAATATTCACCGAAAATGACCTTGAATTTTCAGCGAAACACAGCCGTAAAATGTCATCCATCATCAATCCCTGGATAGTCGGAGGACTGGCAGTGATGATGCTGGGTATGCAGTACATATCCACCTATGTAGTAATGCTTCTTGCTACTGTCAATCCTGGATGGTATCAGACTTATGAAGAATTGATGAAAAGCGTCGGATTTGGAGACGTGACCCTATTGCTTGCCATTTATTCCGTCTTAATCGCTCCCATCAGTGAGGAACTGATTTTCCGCGGCGTGACTATGAAATATGCCACTAAAGCAATGCCGTTTGTAATGGCAAATATTATGCAGGCGTTCCTGTTCGGCCTTTTCCACGCAAACATCATACAAGGAACGTACGCGTTTGTCGTAGGGCTTTTCTGCGGTTATGTATGTTACAAAGGCGGCAGCCTCTATCTGTCCATCCTGTTTCATATGATGTTTAACTTGTGGGGAACATTTGCACCATCTTTCTTAAACTACAGCGGGAATTCCATCCTCCTTCATATTTTCATCTTTTCCATGGCTGTCTGCGCAGCCGCTGCCGGGATATTCCTGTATCTGCAGGGGATAAAGCGGCGTCCCCCTATGGAGGAGACTATTACTGACAGTCAGGGTTAGCCTCCTCCCCATAGAGGCTGAAAAGGGCTGGAAAGAAAATACGTCCTCATTTTCTTTCCAGCCCCCAGGCATTTAAAATTTTATTCCATTTCCTTATTAAATTAAGCTTTAATTTTTCTAACTTATAAATCTCACAGCCGTGCCGTAGGCAATCACTTCAGCCGCGCCCTGCATTACCGCGGAGGAGGCATAACGGATGTTCACTATGGCATCTGCGCCAAGCTTCTCTGCCTCTTCTACCATACGCCTGGTAGCCAAGTCCCTCGCCTCATTCATCATCTCCGTATAAGCTTTCAATTCACCGCCCACAAGAGTCTTAAAGCCCTGGGAAATGTCTCGTCCGATATTTTTTGACTGGATAGTGCTCCCCTTTACTAATCCCAGCATTTCCAGGCTTTTCCCGGTAATATAATCTGTATTCACTAAAATCATTTCTTCTCTCCTTCTAATGACTTTTCTCGCTCTGCCCAAGCGGGCAGCTAACCCCTAACATAGTTTCTATGCAAACGGATTCTCCGTCGGATACCTCATGCCTTTCGGCTGGTTAAAGTCTATTTCTTCCACCGGAACGCCCACATACTTAAATACTTCATATAATGCTTTCCCAAAATGCCCAAAAGCAACCGCTCCATGGTGGGGATAATTCTTCTCAATCAGCACATGGCGGTAAAATCTGCCCATCTCCGGAATAGCAAACACACCGATAGCCCCAAAGGAGCGGGTGGCAACCGGAAGCACTTCACCCTGGGCAATGTATGCGCGGATTTTAGCATCGGAAGTACTCTGCAGACGGTAGAACGTAATATCGCCGGGAGCAATATCGCCTTCTAAGGTTCCGTTTGTCACTTCCACCGGCAGGCTCCTCGCCATAATTAGCTGATATTTCATCTCGCAGAAAGATAACTTGCTGGACGCTGTGTTTCCGCAATGGAAGCCCATGAACGTATCTTTTAATGTATAATTATATTTTCCTTTAATTTCACTGTCATACATGTCTGCTGGCACGGAATTATTTATATCAAGCAGCGTTACCGCATCCTGGCTGATAACCGTCCCGATGAATTCGCTGAGTGCGCCGTAAATATCCACCTCGCAGGATACCGGAATTCCTTTCTGGGTCAGACGGCTGTTGACATAACATGGAACAAACCCAAACTGCGTCTGGAATGCCGGCCAGCATTTCCCGGCAATCGCCACATATTCCCTGCTCTCTCTGTGCTCCTCTACCCAATCGGTAAGCGTAAGCTCATACTGCGCCAGTTTTGCCAGGATTTCCGGCTTCTTATTTCCCTCTCCCAGTTCTTTTTCCATCTCTGACACGATTGCAGGAATCCTCTCATCATTGGCATGGTTGTTAAATGCTTCAAATAAATCAAGTTCTGAATTCTCCTCAATCTCCACACCCAGGTTATAGAGCTGCTTAATCGGTGCATTGCAGGCAAGGAAATTCTGCGGCCTTGGTCCAAAAGAGATAATTTTCAGGCTTTTCAGACCAATTACCGCCCGTGCAATAGGTTCAAAACCATGAATCATATCCGCACATTCTTCTGCCGTCCCCACAGGATATTCCGGGATATAGGCCCTAAGGTTGCGCAGCTTGAGATTATAGCTGGCATTGAGCACACCGCAATAGGCATCTCCTCTTCCCTGTATCAGGTTATCTCCGCTTTCTTCCGCCGCAGCAATCACCATTGCCGGACCGTCAAACTCCTTAATCAGCAGAGTCTCCGGCGTCTCAGGTCCAAAATTGCCAAGATAGACTACCAAAGCATTGCAGTTAGCTGTTCTCACATCAGCCAGCGCTTTGCGCATATCAATCTCATTCTCCACGCAGACCGGACATTCATAGATATCACCATATTTCTCCTGATAAGATTTCACCACTGCTTTCCTTCTGTTCTCCGAAAGCGTCATCGGAAAGCAATCCCTGCTCACCGCAACGATTCCTATTTTCTCTTTGGGCATATTGTTCATAATGCTACTTCTCCTTCCATTCATTTATATTTTTGAAGCCGCCTGGAAGTATCCCTCCAGGCAGACGGAAACACCCTGCTTCGTTTTCCCTCTACTTTAACTGCTGAAAAAGCTGGCGGCACGCCGGATATATCTTGCGGAACTGCTGATATCGTTTTTCATATAAAGCTGTCAGTTCCGGCTCAGGCTCTATGACTTCTTTAACTTTTACAATCGCCCCCGCCGCTTCTGCTACCGTCCGATATTCCCCACAGGCAACTGCCGCCAACATGGCTCCGCCCATAGAAGGCCCTTCCTCATTCTCCGGCACATCTACACGGATGCCTAAGACGTTTGCCAGAATTTTCTTCCACAGCGGGCTTTTCGCGCCTCCGCCGCAGACTTTGGTATGCGAAATCTCAATTCCCAGAGATTTCGCCACCTCCAGGGAATCCCGGAGCGCAAACGCCACGCCTTCCAAAACCGCTTGGGTCATATCTGCCCTCGTGGTATCCATCGTCAGCCCAATAAACGTCCCCCGGGCATCCGGATCATTATGCGGGGAACGCTCCCCCATCAGGTACGGCAGGAAATACACATGGTTTTTGCCCAATTCTTTTATCTCCTGCTGCTCCTTACTGTATTCTTCCGTGCCGATAATATCATCCATCCACCACTTATTGCAGGAGGCGGCGCTGAGCATACAGCCCATCAGATGGTAGCTTCCATCTGCATGGTCGAAAGAGTGGAGGGCATTATTGGCATCCACGCCAAATTTACTCGTAGAAATAAATACCGTGCCGCTTGTCCCCAGGGAAATATTGCAGCTTCCGTCACCCACCGTTCCGGTACCGACCGCCGCCGCCGCATTATCCCCGGCTCCAGCCGCAATCACTGTTTTCTCTGAAATGCCAAGTTCGCCAGCAAGCTCTGGCTTTAACGTACCCACCGCCTGGAAACTTTCAAATACTTGGGGCAGCCATTCCTGCTGAATCCCGCAAATCCTGCACATTTCCTGTGACCAGCAGCGATTCTCCACATCAAAGAACAGCGTGCCTGAAGCATCCGAGACGTCACTGCAGTGAACGCCGCTCAAACGATAAGCCAAGTAATCTTTCGGCAGCATAATCTTACGAATCCTCGCAAAGTTCTCCGGCTCATGCTTCCTTAACCATAGCAGCTTAGGCGCTGTGAATCCTGCAAAGGAAATATTTGCCGTACATTTTGACAGCTTTTCTTTACCTACCTCTTCGTTTAAATAAGCAGATTCCTCAGCCGTCCGCCCATCATTCCACAGAATAGCCGGTCGGATGACCTCATCCTTATCATCCAATATGACAAGGCCATGCATCTGCCCACCGAAACTGATTCCGGCTACCTGCGACTTATCACTGCCCTGCAGAAGTTCCCCCAGTCCCGCCACAGTCTCCCTGTACCAGTCCTCAGGATTCTGCTGGGACCAGCCAGGCTTCGGGAAGCTGATGGGATATTCCCGGCTGACAATTTTTAAAATCTTTCCATCCCCCTGCATGAGCAGGAGTTTCACCGCTGATGTTCCAAGATCGATTCCTATGTAATTCATGAACGCCTCCTTACTGAAAAACCTCTTTTAAACCATTATAAAACTCAATACATTTTTAATCAAATAAAAATTTAAAAACTTTCCCTTTACAAAACCCTCCTTCCATGTTATATTAGACAGACCACAGCTTACTTGTGGTTTCTGATGGGCATTCTTACCCCTCAAAGGGGGAATCATATGTCAAATAATAAATTCTTACGCACAGCGCTTGCTGTATCCTGCATGATATCCATGCTGTTGCTATCCATTTTTCATCCAATGAAAGTGCAGGCGGCATCCGATATTGGATTCGTAATCTTAAATACTTATTCCAAAACTATGGATATTGGGGATGAATTCTATCTTCTCGCAGTAACATCCAATGGGAAAAAACCAACATACAAATCCTGCGACAGCAAAATCGCTTCTGTCAACACCTATGGGAAAGTCACGGCGAAAAGAGCCGGTACAACAAAGATTACAGCTAAAATCAAGAACGGAGAGGCCAGCTGCACCGTAAAGGTGACAAAGACCTCCATCCAGCTAAGCGCTAAAAATATCGCGCTGGAAAATGGCTATACTGCCAGACTGACGGCAAAAACTTCTAACGGACATCCCGTCACCTACCGCTCCGATAAAAAGAGCATCGCCACGATAGATGCCATGGGCAATATCACTGCCAAAAAGCCAGGCACCGCCACGATTACCGCAAAAGCAGACCAGACAGCGGCAACCTGCAAGGTGACTGTGCGAAAGCCGGCCGTCAGCCTCAGCAGACGCTCCGCCACCCTCTACCGTACGCAGAAAGTACGCCTGTCTGTCCAATCAACTTCTAAGAGCAGCCCCAAATGGAAAAGCAACAAGAAAAGCGTCGCTACCGTAGACGAACACGGAGTAGTGACAGCCATCAAGAACGGCTCCGCCACAATTACCGCGTCTGTGGACGGCGTCAGCCGAAGCTGTGAAATAACCGTAAAAAAGCCGACGGTCAAGTTTGAGAAAAATGAACTCACACTTTCCGTCGGCAAAAAGAAAACCATAAAAGTGACTGTATCTTCCGGCAACAAGCCGGTATTTTCCAGTTCCAACACCTGTATCGCCACAGTGGATGAAAATGGGACAGTGACTGCCCACGAAGCGGGCAAGGCATATATCTACGCTGCAGAAGATGGAACAAAAAGCCGGCTGCGCATCATTGTCAAATAATGAAACCGTAACCACTTAGAACACAGCTTGGGGTAAGAATGCCCATCAGAAATCACAGATAATCATTCTGACTCAGCCGTCTGCCCTGCCGCTTCCACCCGCTTCCTGATTTCCTGATTTAGCTGACTGATATACGCTTCCACATCAACATTAACCTCATACTCCTGCATATAATCCGCCCAGTTCTGCTCAAACTCCTCCTCGGAAGACATGATGACCTTGGGAAGCCACAGGCGCTTTAACCGCTCCATCTCTGCCTTCGCCTGTCCATAATCGCTGTCTGCCGGCCAGTCAGCAACACAGGAATAAAGCGGAAACCAGGGGCTGCCCTCATACTCCTCCCCCAGAAACTCTTTCCAGGTCTGGAACCCATATGCATCCAATATCTTCTTGTCATACTCCGAAAGCTTCTCGTAATATTCCCCAGGCTGCTCTGCAGGGCGCGAGGCATTGATATTATCCGCAAGCATCCCCTCATAGGCTGGAAAATAAGTGTAATCGCAGCTATTTTCCTTAAGGTAATCTCCATTTCCCCAATTTTTCCTCTGCGTCCACGTGCGGTAAAAAAGCCCATTTTCATCGACCTCATAATCGACGCCTTCTTCCCCCCAATAGCGCAAGATCATAAGCTCAGGCGACAGAAGGTCGTTCAAAAACTGCAGCGCGCCCTCTACATCCTTACAGTCCACGGAAATCCCCAGTCCCGCCCCAATATTCAGGTTTGGCTCCGTACAGTTGTATTTCCCCTCAATCCCCTCATTTGCCGTGATGGCAAGCGGAACATAGGTCCTGTCTTCGCGCCCATAGGCATAAAGCGTGATCTGTGCATCCATCATCTGCCAGTACTGGTCCACAAACCCCAAGACATTCCCCGCAGAAATCTTGTCAATATACTGGCTGTAAGAGAGCGTAAAGGTCTCCGGATCAACCACGCCTTGAGAATACATCTGGCAGAGTTTCCGGTAATACTGCTTCGCCTCTGGAATCGTATCGTACACTGCCGCCTGCTGCGTCTTGGGATTTACAATGGCACATCCCTCATTGGGGTAACCTGCAAGGAACATTGCCGGATTCTCCAGGCAGAAATAACGCCAGTCATCACATAATATCTCAAAACCGATATTCGGCTCGCCGTCTGACTGCGGATTCGCTTCCAGGTAAGACGCAATCAGTTTAAAATACTCATCCAATGTCTTTATCTGGGGAAACCCTGCCCATTCCAGCACCCGTTTCTGAATCCAGAACGATTCCCCGGAAAACATGGTCTGCGTATTGCGCCCCTGGATAACGCCAAATGGAGGGATATAATAAATATGCCCATCCTCCTTGCGCAAGGATTCCCACTGTCTGGGCGTCAGATAACGATATAAATCTGGATAGTCTTCCAGATAATCCTCCAAAGGAACAAACGCACCAGCCTCAATCAGTTTGCTCGACGCATCCGCGCCATTGATAAAGTCAGGGTACTCACCCGCCTGAATCATAGCCTCAATCTTCTCCTCCGGCGTCTGCCCGCTTAAAAACTCTACCTGGGCGCTTGCTCCCGTAAGTTCAGCAATCTTTAGTTTCAGGCGCGTGTCTTCCATATGATTCTCGCCAGGCACCGCCATAAAGGCAGTAAACTTACGAACTTCCTGCCCTCCGCCATACCGGTAAAACTGGCACGCTGTTCCCAGAAAAACCATCGCCAAACACAATGCTCCCGCCATCCATAGCTTCCTACTCCTCATGTCCTACCTCGCTTTCTGCCGCCCGGCTGCGGTTACGGATACGGTACTGATTCGGCGTCATGTTATGCAGCTGTACAAATTTATTGATAAAATATTCCGCCTTGCCAAAGCCTACCGCCTCCGCTATGGCATAAATCCTCATGTTTGTGCCAAGCAAAAGTTCCTCCGCTTTTTCCATCCGCAGATTATTCAGGTAATCCCGAAATGACATCCCATATTTCTTTTTATAAAGCTGCCCTAAATAGACGTTATTGACATAAAACAGCTCTCCCAGAGACTTGAGGCTCATTTTGTCCATATAGTTCTCCTGCACGTAAGCGTCCACCCTGTCCAGGACTTTGCGGGATTCCTGCGTGCGCACCTGTGCCAGATACCCTGCATAATCGGAGAAAAAACCAGTGATTTCTTCGGTGCTGCCCGCCAATACCATCTTATTGAATGATTCCTTGCCGATATATTCCAAAATCTCCTGCTGGTTTGTCTCATCGTCAAACTCCTGCACCATCTCCATCAGCTGGTACAAGATATGGTAGATGCTGGCGTTTACCATCTCCAGATTCATGTCGCTGCTGCGAATCTGCGCAAAAATCTGCTCCGCGCTCGCCTCAATCTCTGAAACCTGGTTATTTTTGACTGCCTCCAAAAGCCTGTCCACATCCTCCTGACGAATTCCCATGGAAGATTTGCGATGGCGGAAATCCTCATAGTTCCTGACCTGGGATTCCTCCTGCGCCAGCCCATGGAGACAACGTGCTACCCGAATAGAAAAAAAGGACTGCGATAACTGTCCAAACGTCCTGGCAGCCTGTCCTGCATACACCTGGATTGGACAGGAAAAATGCTGTGCCACACGCTTCTGCAGATATTCCAGATACTCCTCGTCACTATCGTATTCCTCTTCATACAATGCCCGCGCCAATATCATCCCTGCCCCAAAAGACTCTTCCTCTACCCCCATCATAGGAACTACATAGTAGGCATATTCCCCCGCCAGCCCTTTCAGATACTGCACCAGTTCCCTCTGCCGCTCAATCCGCCCGCTCCTGTCAAGCGATGCAAATTCCTTATCATTCTTGTCAAATTCAAAACTGACATACCTCTCTAGCCCCTCTTCTGAGAGGTATCTTTTTACCTGCCTCACATTTTCCTCGGAATACTTGCCAGTCAGGACCTTTGCCAAGTGAAAATCATATTTATCCCGCTGCTCTTTCTGCTGATTCTGGTACTCCTGATTGACTTTCTTCAATAAGGCGACGAGCTCCTCTTCCTGTACGGGCTTTAACATATAATCCATTACATCTAACTGCAATGCTTTGCGTGCATATTGAAATTCCGCATAGCCGGTGAGGATGACAAAGCGAATCTGCCGGTACATATTGCGCCGCACATAAGAAATCAGTTCTATGCCAGTCATCCCAGGCATTCGGATATCTACAAATGCCAGGTCAACATCCATCTCCTCTAAGATGCGTATGGCGTCCATGCCGTTTTTTGCTTCCGCCACAATCTGGCAGCCATACTTCTCCCAGTCCACAAGCTGCCTTAACCCCTGGCGAATAAACTGTTCATCATCTACCAGCAAAACCTTTATCATCCACGCCCACCTGCTTTCTCAAAATCATCCTCACCATAATTTTTCGGTATCCGTATGCAGACCTCGGTTCCCTCCTGCGCTGTGCTGTTTATATCAATCTGTACCTTTTCCCCATAATATTGATGCAGCCGCACCACTGTATTGACAATACCGATACTCTTTTCCGCTTTCTGAATATAATCAATATCAGCCTGTTTGACCAAATCGCTGAGCCGCTCCAATTCCTCCTGTTCCATGCCGCTTCCCTCGTCTAAGATTTCAAAATAAAGGTCATTTTCATCCTCGGAGACTACAACTGTCACGGAACCGCCCTCCACGCTCTTCTCAATCCCATGCACACAGGCATTTTCCACAAAAGTTATGATAATAAATTTCGGTATGAAACGTTTCTTGCATTCTTCCTGTACATGGAGGTAAAAGTCCAGCCTGTCCCCGAAGCGGTATTTCTGGATTTCCAAATATCTCCTCACATTATCACATTCATCCTCAATCGTAACAAAATCCCGGTTCCATTGAATATTCTTGCGCATGAGTATAGCAAAACTTTCTAAGATGCGCGCTGTCTCCGTTTCCTGCTTTAAGATGCTATGCATACGGATGCTCTCCAACGCATTAAATACAAAATGCGGGTTCAGCTGGCTCTGCAATGCTTTAAGTTCCGCCTCTCTTTTGGCAATTTCCAACCCCTGCTCCCTCTCCTTATTCTTGAACACAACCTCCACCAATTCTTTAATCCGTAACGCCATCAGATTATATCGGTATATCATGCCGCCAATCTCATCCTTGCCTCCCGCAAAGGGAATCACCTTATATTCGCCTCTCTCCATCCCTTTCAGGTATTCCTGCGTCAGCTTGACGCGGTCATACAGCGAACGGTACAGGATGTATACAAATGCGCTTGGCAGAATCAGGTTTGCCAGATACAGAAGAAGGACAGAGCCTTTCTGCCTTTTTATCATATCAAAAACTCCATAAGAATCTGCAGTCAGATAAATATCCATATCCATCCCATACATTTCTATGGATTTCTGCAGGGAATAGCCTTTATCCAGATAGGAAGACAAATCCTGAAATTCCCTGCCCTTGCTGTTTTTATCCTCTGTGGACAACAGAATCTTATTTCCGGTACTGAGATAGCCATCTACCCCATCGCAGACCAGCTCCATCTCTTCCAGCATGGAATCATAATCCATCTCCAGCATGATAATGTCTCCATCCCCACAATGCGGCAGTTTCTGAATCAAAACAATACGTCTTCCCTTTTCAATATAACCGCCAGATTCTTTTCCATCCTCATAATAGCTATAAAGAAAGATATTCCTCCCACTATTCCTGAATTCGCGATACCAGCAGCTATCCTCTATGCTCTGGCTGCGCACAAAATAAGTACCGTTGGTAATCGTTTTGTTTTCTGTACAGATTACAATGCTGTAAGCTGAGTGAGCTGTATAATAATACTGGATGACCTGGTTCTCCATCAGTTCCACATACGCTTCATAGTAGGAAGAAGCATCCGGATACTCTGTCTCCAGAAATTCCTGCAGGTTAACATTACGGTCAAGATAGTCCGCAATGGAAATCTGCTTGCTGATTTCACTGGCAAGTTCCAATTCCAGCCGGTCCGCAATATTTTCAATCCGCTGTTCCTGCTGCCTGTCCATTCCCGCTTTCATGCTGAAAAGAATATAACCATTTGTGATGATCATGGGAAACAGCACGCAGACCAGAAAGAGAATAAAGAACTTCCCTCCCAGCTTTATGTCTTCCAGCCTCGTCAATATTCTTCTTTTCATGCTATGCCTCCTACCTCCATTGTAATAGATTTTCCGTAAAAACAACAGCCTCTTTTTTAATGGAAGAAGAAGCATTTCCTATGGCAAAAGGCTGCCCCCAAAGCCATAGCACTCCAAAAGCAATACCGGAGAATTATGAATGGAAGGGATGCTTTTTTTCCGGTATATGCTTTGGGGAGCTACGGCTTTGGGGACAGCCTCTCAGCCTCGCTTGAGTTTCTTTCAGCTGCTCTTGCGCCATCTGGCGCAAAAGCGGCTGAAAATGTCTTGTTCTGTCGGCAGCTTCTCCCGGCTCTATTTCACCTTATAATTCTTGGTCTTCGCCTTTTTCAGAAGCTTGTCGTAATATGCTTTCTTAGATTTCTTCACCGTGAATACGGCATTTTTCTTGATACCCTTGAATGCATTCTTGCCGATACTCTTGATTGCTGTCCCACTAAATTTAATTTTTGCCAGTTTCTTATCTCCATCAAATGCATTGGCTCCGATGCTCTTAACATTTTTGCCAATCGTAACGCTCTTAAGCTTTGTCTGCTTGCGCAGCGCTTTCTTGCCTATGGATGTTACCTGGAAGGTCAATCCATTATATTTTACTGTCGCAGGTATATTCAAGGACGCAAGCTTCTTAGATAAGCCCGTCACTGTTACCTGTTTTGCACCTGCGGTGCATTTCGTAATCTTATACTTCACATTCTTGGAAGTAAAGGTTTTCTTCATGCTGAATACCGCATTTTTCTTAATACCCTTAAATGCATCTTTGCCAATCGTCTTCACAGCCGTTCCCATAAAGGTCACTTTTGCAAGGTTCTTATCATTATAGAATGCCTTTGCGCCGATGCTGGTAACGTTCTTGCCAATTACCACACTCTTAAGGTCTGACTGTCCTGCAAATGCGCTGTCGCCGATAGCCGTTACCTCGAACACCTCTTTCTTGTATGACACAGTGTCCGGTATGGTAATGTCAGAAACTTTCTTGCTGGTTCCTGTTACGGTCACAGTCTTAGACTTGCCCGCATATGCAGTAATCTGGTAATTCAGTCCGTCCGTATTATTGAAAACTTCATTCACTTTCGGCTGCTCCTGCTGCTGTGGCGGTGTAGTCGTGCCAGAACCTTTCTGGGCTTCGTCTACCGACTGGGTAAGTTGCATCAATGCCGCCTCTATATCGGACTGGTTTGCATTGGGATTATTCAGCACTGACTTGGCTGCATCAATTGCCGCCTGCAGCTTCTCTTTCGCCGCGCCGGTAAGCGTAGCAAGAAGCTGCTCTGCCTGGCTGATTTTAGCTTCCAGCTCTCCCTTCGCCTGCATCTCCACGAACTCATAATAGTCGACATTCATAATATTTTCTGTCTCAGAGCCACAAAATACCAGGAATACATTCTTAGTGCCAGTGATGTTGTCCAAAGCACATTCTACCAGCTGGTACTTATCCTCACCACCTGTTGCCGGAACTTCCACAGTGCCAGCCAGTGTTCCCTCCGGGCTGTCCAGACGCACTTCTATTTTTCCTCCCTTGGCAGAAGCCGCATTGACCTTGATGCCCACGGCTCCTTTCTCGCCAAACGCTAACTGTGATACAGCCGTCCAATCCTTGTCCTGCAGGTCTGTCAACGCCGTATTGTAATCTGCAAAGAGCTTCCCTGGCTCCTTACAGGGAGCTACTTTCACACCTGCATTCCAGGCGATGGTCTCTGCATCGATTCTCTCATAAGGATTCATCGTATGGAGCTGAGGAATACCCTCATATGTCCCCTTAACTTCCTTGATGGAACCGTCAGGCCGCATCTCAATCTTGTCAATATGCGTGGAACGGTAGCCTTTCTGCTTATTCTCTTCTTTCGCTACTGTCTGCGCATGATATATGAAATAACTCTCTCCCTCGAACACAAATGTCGCATGATGGTTGTTGCCGCCCGTACCGAACCACACGCTTGGGTTGCTGAATATCTCTCCTGCATAAGTGTATGGTCCCATCGGATTATCGCTTACCATGTAGCAGATATTGCCGAATCCCGGATTGCCGTCAAAATGCGGCCCTGAGAAGTTCGAGCAATAGGAATAGTAATACTTGCCATTGTATTCAAAGATACCGCTGTCCTCAAACATACAAGGCGCATCAATCTTTTCTACTACTGACTTGCCGTCTTTCTGCTCCACATGTACCATATCCGGCGCCAGTTTAGCAACCCTTGCCGTATTCGGATTATTCTTCTGCTCATCGCTGGGCGTCTGACCTCCTGGAATTCCGCCGCCGAAGTAAATATATCCATCACCCTTGCTGTCCACCAATACTGCAGGGTCAAAGCACCATACTACGCCCTCTGCACAATCCGGATAAGAGGTCGGGAACATTTTCTTCCCAAGAGGATCCCTCCAGGGACCTAAGGGGCTGTCGCCCTCCAGTACGCCAATACCGGTACCGCCGTCCGCAAAGTAGAGGAAGAACTTCTCCTTGCCGTCAATCTCTTTATGTGCAATCGCCGGAGCCCACGAATTGTTCGCCCATTTTGCAATACCGTCCGGTCCTGCCACCGGGATTTCCCCATGGTCTGTCCAGTTCATCAGGTCTGCGGAAGACACTACCCGGAATGTCTTGATATAACCAAACCCATTCGTCATCAATTCGCCCTTTTGATATGTCACAGGAGCGCCATTCTCCATAACAACATAATTATCTTCTGGCGCATATTGGTAATCATCCGCCGTCATGTAAACGTACACTCTTCCGTCATACTCCATCGCATAAGGGTCTGCACCCAGCGCATGGGAGAATATTGGATTGCCATAGCCAAGTTTCTTCGCGATTGCTTTTGTATCCACATATTTCAGGATTACCGAAGCGATACAGTCAGTCACGTCATATTCAGATGCACCGCCATCGACACGGATATAATCTGCCTTAACCTCCCTTGTCTCTTCTTTTGATACATAGCCATCCATTTTCAGTTTAATTGTAGCAAACAGTTTATCTTCTGCAGCAAAGGACACATCATCGCCATTCACCTTGAGGAAAAGCCTGCTGCCTTTCACCTCATAGGAAGCGCTTCCCTTAATCGCTGCACTGTTAAACACTACATTGTCCACGCTCATATTGCCTGGAATGGAGATAGCTGCCTCAATGCCTGTATGGCTTCCGCTTTTCAGTTCATCAAGGTTCAGCTTCACCTCGCACTCTGCACCCATAACGCCGCTTACCTCTGGCGTTGCCGTCATGGTCGCGTTCAGTTCAGCAGCCGGCTGGGTCGTTCCGGTAATCTGATCGGACACCTTAAAGTAATCCACATCCACATAGCCGCCAACTCTGTCAGTTGCATAATTAAAGATTGCAAACTTGCTGCCCATGAAATGAATCAGTTCATAAGTCATCTTCATGGCATTGCCAAGTTTTTTCCATGTCTTGCCATCAAAACTGTAATAGAAAGTAACCGTATCTCTGTCTGTACCATCCGCATTTCCTGCATAATTAAAATCTTCTTTGAGGTATACGATATTTCCAGTACAGTCCACGCTTTCCTTGATAGCTGGCTTATCTTCTTTGGCTGTGCTGTTGCCGGAAGCATCCACCATCACAAGCTGCGCACTGTCTGCTCCTTTTTTCACTGCAATATAGCCATAGTTGTAGGAAAGGGAGCCAAGCCCTGCCACATCGCCTTTCTTCATGTTGCTGATATCCATACGGATTGTACCGGAACATGCCGGACCGAACGTCCTCTGGGTCAATGTATTCCTTGCGTTGAGCAGACT
>CANOHX010000056.1 GCA_947565885.1 uncultured Lachnospiraceae bacterium | reverse complement strand
ACAATCACACAGACGCTTGGCAATTTCACCATCTCCTCTGCAATCTCCTCAAATGGCGTCCTCTTCTCCAGACGCCACTCCACGTGCGTACGTTTCAGCGAAGCATACAGTCTGGAATGGTCCGGCATAATTTCTGTCGGCTTCCAGCGCACAGCAGGGATTGCCGCAAAATCCGGCTGCGTAGCGGACGAAAAAACCATCGTACAATGGTAGGAGCGGCACAATTCATTGACCGCTTCCAAGGTCGTCTCCGTCACTTCGGTGGGCAGGCTCTGCGCCTCATCAAACAAAATGACGCTATCTGCAATATTATGCAGCTTCCGGCAGTCTGTGGGACGGTCGGCAAACAAGGATTCAAAGAATTTGACAGAGGTAGTAATGATAAATGGCGCACTCCAGCGTGAAGCATACTCTCTGGATTCATCGCTAAGGTTGCTCTGGCTGTGGTCAATTAAAATGTCCGGGACAATCTTGGCATAGGTGTCTGTGTTTTGTTCCGCCAATGTCAGAAACGGCAGCACCACAATGATTCTGCGTTTACCGGTCCGTACGCAATGGCGAAGCGCAAAGTGAAGGAGCGCTAAAGTCTTGCCGGTCCCCGTGGGAGCAGTCAGCGTAAACAGCCCTTCCTTTAAATCCCCCATGTTCCCACACTGCTCAAACAATTCATTCCGCATTTGATTCAAAGACGGCTCAGACACAGACCGACCGCTCAGTTCTTTCTGATACACCAGCAATTTTTCCAGCCACAATCCCGCTTCAAACTGCAGCCGTTCCGTTTTCTGCAGATATTGCGGGTCCGTATCGGAAGCAGAAACGCTGTAATCCGCATCCACCAGACAGGAAAACAGCATTCTCGTATATAACATCGTTTCAATATTATGTATCTCCACATTTTCATCGTTGGAAGCAATATATTTCTGCAGCTTCGACCAAGAAAATTGGGGAAAATCCCCCTGAAAACAGCCAGCGGCTTTCCCATACTCCCCTTCCCCGGCTATTGCCGCCGTCTTGCCGCCATTAGGCGAAATATCCTCTCCCTCATAATAATTTCTTATCAAAAATGGCTCTAACTCATCATACGCTGCCAGACCGGCATGATGCCCATTGATTGCCTCAATGATTGGACGATATGTCCTCTTTGCCCTCTTAATCTTCTTATCGCTCTTTACACGATTCAAAAATGCTGCGCCGCACATGGCGTGGTCTATGTTGCTCCTTGTCCCTTGCAGCACCCCGGCAAAAGCCTCGCTGTATTTGCCGAAGTCGTGGAACAATCCCGCCACCCAGGCTTCTTCTCCTCGTCCAAATTCCTCGCCGTATTGCTTTGCCAGCTTCGCTACTGCGCTTAAATGTTCCTTGACGGTGGGCTGGCTGCCATCTGGCAGCTTTGATTTCGCATAATATTTCCTCATCATTTGCATACTCTCCTTTGTTATTCTCCTATAAGAATAACATATTTTTACAGAACACGCATTTTCTCCTCAGTGATTTCACAATAACCTCTAAATAACAATAAAATTATTCTTGACAATCATAAAGTTATTATCTATGTTCTGGAACTTTATCTGCCATTTCTCCCATGACAGAGTTTAACAAATCTGTTTTCCCTATCAGCCCAAGAGCATAAGGTTGACACTATAAAAAAGGAGATGCCGGATATGATTGATTATACCCCATTCTGGAAAACGCTGGAAACATCCGGCGAAAACTGGTACACCCTGACCAATAAACACCATATATCAAACAGTACGCTCCACCGTTTAAAGCATAATAAAGACGTATCAACCAAAACCCTTAATGACTTATGCAGAATCCTAAACTGCCGGATGCAGGACATTATCCGGTATGTCCCTTCTGACAACGACCAGAAGTTATAACGTTACTGTCTTTTATAACCGCAAAAAACGACAGACGGAAATTATTTCCCCATCTGCCGCTTTTTCTTCAAACAAACTTATAAGTTCCCCCACATATAATAAATTATAATTTTCCGGCTTAAAAGCATCAAAATTTTCATTCATAATCCTTCTCTTTTGTTAGGGTGAATGGTGTTCCATAACCAATTCTCTGCACTTCCACTCTTCACCCAATACGCAATATTTTTCCGTTATATCTAAAACTGCATCACAGAAACCAAGCGATTTATAACAATAATAAGCTGAAAGATTATTCTCAAACACCCCAAGGGATGCTCTTTTCGCGCCATATATTTCAAATACAAATTTCAGCCCTAATCGAAGCATTCCTTTCCCATAGCCTTTTCCTCGTTTGTCAGGGCTTACGATCACAAATCCCAAACGCAGTTCATCCAGTGAGTCTGCCGGATTCCTCAACGTAAAAAAGCCAGCCGTTCCCATTTCGTCAAATGCGGTGAACGGCATTAGGGATTCCACAAAACTAAATTCTTTTTCAGTAGCAGGATAATCGCCAAGTATGCCGGCAGTCCACTGGTAAAACGTTTTTTCGTCCTGGCACCAAGATAATATCGTTTCTGCATCTGCAGCTTTATATGGTCTTATTCTAATCCTGTTCAAAATGGAACCTCCTCCCAAAACTGAATTTATATCACCCGCATACCATCAATTTTTGAAAAATTTGATATTTATGTTTGCAACATAAAAGAAAATACATCATCCATATCCATTCCAAATATAACGAAATCCAGAAAATCATGATTATTTCTATGCTGTTTCATAACCTCTTTCTCCACTGATTCTAACAATGACTTTAACTCCAAACTATGAAGTATCAATTTCACAAATTGTTTTACTGATAGCTTTTATTTCCGTTTAATTGCATATCTGCATGAATCTTATTTTGCTTTTAATTTTACTACAATTATTTACCAACAGTAAAGACAATTTTAAAAGAAAAAGCAGGGCAACAAGCCCTCAAACCTGTTACTCTGCCAAAAACCTACTTCAATATATTCTTCTGACTCGCCTTAAAAACCCTAGGGATATCTGCGAAGCAACTGTCCAGGGGCAGCCAAACACCCAACATCAACAGAAATCCCGCTCCAGCCCTGACACAATCTGGTGCATTTCCGATTTAGAGGTAACATTCCTTGCCGCCTCCACCACCTGGCGTTTTTCCTCATCATCCAACTTGGCATACGCCTCCATCGCCTTTGGATTCGCCCCAAGCTGGAAGCTTAAGCCCATAGGCATATCATATTTGTTTTCCATTTGTCCAGTCATTTCAATCCCTCTCTTTTTTGCAAAATATCAAATAACATTTCGTTTTCCTGTTTTTTAAAAAACTCCAAACATTTTAAGCGCCCAATAAATCAGCCCCAGTACCCAGCTAGTGAAAATCCCATAGAGGATGACTGGTCCTGCAATCGTAAAAATCTTGCAGCCAATGCCAAATACCTGCCCCTCTTTCTGGAACTCAATTGCCGGCGCCGCCACGGAATTGGCAAACCCGGTGATGGGCACTAGCGCACCGGCGCCGCCCCAGTTGGCAATGGTGGGATAAATGTTGAGCCCAGTGAGCAGTACGCTTGATAAAACCAGTATCATGCTGCACCAACTCCCGGCAGTCTCCTTGTCCAGACTGAAATTATTGGTTGCCACATTCAAGATAAACTGACCAATTACGCAGATAATCCCTCCCACCACAAATGCCTTCGCCATGTTCGCCGGCAGGGAATGCGTGGGGGTCACCTGTTTGACATATTCGTTATATTCCTGATTCTTTTTCTCTTTCTGTTCCATCGTCTCTTGCTGCGCCATGATTTCTCCTTTCCGTTGCTCTGATTTTTTGCAGCCATCCACACTATAAACAAGCGAATGTCTGATTAGTTATTTCCATAGTGTTCCAAATGGCTGCTCACATTTGCTGCATATGGTTAGCATAGAAATAGAATGCTCCCGCCATCTTCCCCAGCGCCATAAACAGCATAATCCAGCTCAGCCCTTCCTTGATGCCGAAGCGGCGGAACATAATGGGAAAGGTGTTGAGGATTTCCGCAAGCGCCACCGCAAGGCAACCGACAAAGACACCTGCCGACAAGCCGAACAGGACGACCAGCCAAAGCCCCAGCTGCATCTGGATATGGAACAACGCAAAAACATTTCCGCATACGCCGCCCAGAATTACCGCATTCTCATAAAGCACGATATCTGTTGCCGTACGGCTCTTGCCTATAATCCTCGGCACTACCCCTACGGTGATGATAAAGCTGAATACGCCTGCAGAAACTGCCGTCCCGCTTGCCAGACCGATAAACCCCAGAAATATTTCCTTAATCCACATCATTGCTCGACCCTTTCCGCCCGCAGTTTTCAATAAACGTGGTATCGACGTCTTTTTCATAGGTACGCATTTCCACCTGGATTGGCGTAGGGTCAGGAGTAATCTTCTTATGTCCTACATGGTTGAAAAATACCATAATTCCCAGGAACAATCCAATCGAATAACAGATTTCAAGCACTGTAAAACCATTTGACTCTGTCCCCATGACCTGCTGGTAGAAATCTGCAAAGACTTCCCCCACGCCAACATCATTGTTAAACGTCATGATAGTGAATGCCGAACCAAAAAAGATTAAGACGCATAAAACCGCTGTCTTTAAGTACAGCAGCCATTTTGGCTCCTCCTTGGGCACATATTCAATTACAAAATCCTTCTCGCCGATATTCTGTATTTCCACATTGGGAAACTCCTGCCCGATCAACTCAATAATCTTGAGCACGGAAAACACCTGCATCTGCATTTTTTTCTTGCTCTGGTTTGCCGGCACATGGAAATGATAGACTTTCATCTGCTTCATCTTATTGATGAGCGAACGGTCTGTGCTGGTGAGCTTGGCGATATCCTTTAAGACTACCGATGGCTCCGTCACTTTTACATTCTGCTCTATTTTCAGATATACGATTTCTGCCATCTATGCCACCGCCTTCTGCCATTCTGCTTCATGGCAGACAGACATGCCTTCCTGCTGCCAATCTCTTACATCTTCCATCACAAGGGTTCCCTCTGTCACTTTCACCTGGCTTTCCAGATAATTCACATAATAAAATATGCCCCCGATAATCGTGAGTATCACAACTACCAGAAGGCATATCCGATAAATGGTACTATGGCTCATATACTCACTTCCTTTTTCCATCTTTGGAAGTAGTATGTCATAATAACCAGTTTTTTATTCTTTATTTTTTAATAGCAATAATTATAACGGTCTTTTTCTGTCCTGTCAGTTACCGGTTAAATTTCCTGCGCATTTCCAGCAAAATCTTTTTCTCCATACGGCTGACCTGCACCTGGCTGACCCCCAGCTCTTCCGCTATCTGCGTCTGCGTCCTCTCTTTAAAATAGCGGAGTTCAATCAGATTTCGCTCCGTTTCCCCCAGCTCCTGTAAGAGCTGTTCCAAAACCATATGGTTTAGCAGCGTTTCATGGCTGTCCCCTTCCTGGGGCAGACGGTCGGCAAGGCAGATTTCTTTGCCCTCTGAAGCTGACGTATTTTTATAAATGGATTCCACTTCCCCATTTGCCTCCAATGCCATGACAATGTCTTCCCTGGGCAGCCCGGTCTCCTCGGAAAGCTCCTGCAACGTCGGCTCCCTGCCCAATTCTGTCTGCAGCTTTTCCCGCGCAAGCTTCATCTTCGCTCCGCTCTCTTTCAGGCTGCGACTTACCTTAATCATGCCGTCGTCCCGCAGAAATCGGCGAATCTCCCCCGTAATCATAGGTACGGCGTAAGTGGAGAATTTCACAGAAAAAGACGCATCGAACTTATCAATGGCTTTCATCAGCCCGATGCTGCCAATCTGGAACAAATCTTCCGGCTCATACCCCCGGTTGCTGAACCTGTGGACAATGCTCCACACCAAACCCATATTGCTCTGCACCATGATGTCCCTGGCCTCACGGTCGCCCGCCTGGGACTGCTGCAAAAGCTTTCTATGTAACGCTTCCCTTTCCTCTTCCGTCACCGCCATCCTCAACTCATCCAAGCCACTCACCCTTCCCCTATGGCCTTGCGCATAGTAACGCAAGTTCCTTTCCGTGGTTCGGATACTACTTCCACCGTATCCATAAACGCCTCCATAAATGCAAACCCCATTCCAGAACGCTCCAACTCCGGCTTAGTAGTAAACATTGGAGCCCGCGCCTGCGCGATATCTGAAATACCCATTCCCGTATCCATCACGGAAATTTCCACCAGATTCCCCTCAATGCTGCATTGAATCCAGATATGCCCACCTTTCTGTTCATAGCCGTGGATGATACAGTTGGTCACTGCCTCGCTGACTGCCGTCTTGATATCTGCCAGCTCGTCCACCGTAGGATTCAGGCCGGCCACAAACGCCCCTACCGCAACCCTTGCAAACCCCTCGTTGGAAGATGCAGCCAGAAACTCCATCTTCATCTCGTTTTTCAAATCCTCCATAAGATTCCTCCTTTTCTCGCCTACTCAACTTCCATTATCTTCCTCAAACCGGATAACTGAAAAATCCTCTGTATCTGTTCATTGAGATGTACTGCTTTCACATATCCCCCAGAAAAACGCACATTCTTGCAACGCCCAATGACAACTCCTATCCCAGAACTGTCCATAAACCTGGTATTCGAAAAATCAAACACCAGGCTGCGCACCGGATATTTCAAAATCAGTCCATCCGCCTCCTCTTTCAGGAACTCTGCCGCATGGTGATCCAGCTCCTCAGGCATTTTCAATATCAGACATCCAAATTCTTTTCTGTATTTGTGCTCCATAGACTTCCTTCCTTTCCATATTTCATCGAAATTTCCTATATAAAAGAACAAAAGACGTCGGGAAATGACGTCTTTTGTAATGTACTGCCTTTATTAAGTTCTTCTGTCTGTCCCTCCATCCAACTTCAGCAACGCTAAGGCTGCTGCCTGCCCTCTTTCCATCTTCAGCAACGCTAAGGCTGTTGCCTGTTCAGTTCATCCAGATACTGCTGGGAAGCCTTGGCCCGCTGGGTTCCCGGATGGAGTTCTATCATGCGCTGGTAATATTTCTTGGCGTTCTCCACATCTCCAGTCTGCCGGTAGCAATGCGCCAGATGATAAATTGCATACCCATCATCATGGTCCTCCTCCGTCTGTACAACTTTCAAAAGCCCCGGGATTGCTGCCTCAAAATTCCGGCTGTTGTAATCCTGTTCCGCCTGCTGATAGACAGCGGTCATATACTGCTCGTTCACCAGACCATTCATATCATCATAGACCGCTTTCGCCTGTGCGCCCAGAAGAGCGGGATCCACCTTATCCATGCCGTCCCCTGCCGCTTTCACATCGAGTTTGGAGTAATCATAACACGCCTTAATCATCTGTTCGTAATTCTCAATAATTTTCTGCGTATCTTCCGATTCACCTTTCATATTCTCAATCTGGGCTTTCAAATCTTCAATCTCCTGATTCAGCCCATTCATCTCCTGCGTCCTCGTTGTCAGCTCGTTATTCGCCTCTATCTCTGCCTTGCGAGCCTCCGAGATAGCATTCTGGCGAACAGTGGGGATAATGAGGAACCAGGTAATCAGCGCCCCGATCGCCATTCCGATAACCAGATTTAAAATTGTCATAAATGGCGACATATCCCTGACATTCACTGGCTGGATAATGGTCTCATTGCCGCTCTGATAAGATGCTGCCTCCTCTTTCTTATGCCCTCCAACCTTGGACGATGACGAATCTTTCTGCAAATGCTGGTCTACCTCCCGCAGATAACGCAATGTCGTAAGGTTTCCTGTATCTACTTTCGCCGCATCGTTCAGTTCCCGCTTGGCACGCTCATACTTGCCCTCCTCCATATACAGCAACGCCAGAAGCTGATGCCCTTTGACAAATCCCGGATTCATGGAAAGTACCTTTTTCAGCTGAATAATCGCCAGGTCTTTACTGTCCTGATTGCAATAGAGCAACGCCTGATTATATTTCTTGATCGTCTGGTTTACGGAACTTAGGCGGGAACGGTTAGACTGAATCGCCTCTAGATATTGTTCCGCCGGATTATTCTCCGGTTTCAGGCTGCGGCTGATAACCCACTCGCTCAAGGCATCCACTACTTCTCCCATTTCATAATAAACAAGCCCCAGCAAATTTCGTGCCTGGATATTTGCCTTATAGTACTGTAGGCTCTTTTTTAGAGATTTCACTGCACCAGACAAATCACGCACGCTTGCCTTTTCCAATCCGTCATTATAAAACGTATTCGACAGACGGACAATCTTATTATAAGTATCCATATCAATCCTCACTATCTCTCTGAACGCTTACCTCTGCTGCCTTGCTTCCTTGATAATCTCCTGCATGATATCCGTCATGTCGGTAAGGTCCCTGTCATATATTGCATCCTCAACCTCTTCCACTTCCAGGCTGGGTTTAAAATTCTTCAGCTCTTCTTCAAAATTAATCATTCCATTCCTCCTGCAATCTGTTCTAACGCTCCGATAAGGTAAAGCGAGCCCGCGCAAAACAGAACCTGTCCCTGTTTCTTTGACAACAGCGCCTGCGCATATGCTTCCCCTATATTCTCCATTACGGTAATTTTCACTGCCTGATGGTTCTCTTTTGCAAGATTTCCAAATACCTCCGCCAATATCCGGCACTCTGTCCCCCGATTGCCCGGAACGGAAGTAATGATAATCTCCTCCCAATTCCCACGGCAAAGCAGAAGCTCTGCCACACATCTATAATCTTTCTCTTTGACCATGGAAAAAAGCAAAATTCCAGGCTCCCTGGTAATCTGCCCTGCCGCCTCCAAAAACTTCTCAATGCCGTCTGGATTATGCGCTCCATCAAAATACACTTCTGGGCAAACCTGCTGCATCCTTCCTCTCCAACATACCCTGGCAAATCCCTGCTGCAGCGCTTCCACGGAAATGCCCACATCCTCTGCCAAACAACGCAGCGCCTGCAAGGCCACTGCCGCGTTCCTGACCTGATATGGGGCAGCAAATGGTATCTCAAATTTTGTAACAGTACCATCATAACCAGAATCATAGGAAAATGCAATCTTTTTTCCTGTGATTAATAAAATTTTAACTTTATCTGAATAAACCGGGTGAATCGGGCATTGCTGCCTGAAAGCGCAGTCTTCAATAATTTTCGTAGCTTCCGGCACTGAAGCATCATACACAATGGGAACCCCCGGCTTGAGGATGCCGGCTTTCTCTTCCGCAATTTCTGCAATCGTATCGCCCAATATCTCTGTATGCTCCAGACTGATAGACGTAATAACTGTAAGAATCGGATGTTTTACAATATTCGTGGCATCCAGCCTTCCTCCAAGCCCCGTCTCCAACACAGCATACTCTACCTGGCATTCCTCAAAAATAACCATGCCCACAGCAAAAATATACTCAAAAAATGTCGGATGGGGCAGCCCTTGCTCCACCATAGATTCAGCGGCATGCCTGACCTGCTCTGCAGCCCACACAAATTCTTCCCGGTCGCAAGGTCTGCCATCCACCGCAAACCGTTCTTCAATATTGACCAGATGCGGAGAAGTAAACAGACCTGTCCGCTTTCCTGCCGCCCGCAGGACACTGTCCGTAAAGGCGCAGACACTGCCTTTGCCATTGCTCCCTGCCACATGGATGACCTTGAACTTCTCCTGGGGATTCCCCAGCCGGTGAAGAAGTTCCCTCGTATGCTCTGGTTTATTTTTGGTGGTGAACTTAGGAATATCAAGAATATCCTCCACCGTTTCCTCATATGTCCTCATCATTTTCCACTTTCCTCTGTACCCAGTATAACGAAAATTAAGTTTTGACAAATCAAACTTCCAAATATTTAATATTCATTGTACTAGTTTGCAGTGCTCATTATAATACAGCAGAGACGCGAAATCCAGACCTAAATGCAGAAAATCCTAAACTTTCGTATGACAAACTTCTACAAAAAAACTGCCCACCGGATATTGCTATCCGACAGGCAGCTGCCACTTCCGATTTCTTCATTGAATATTCTTAAGACTCCAATGCACACATAAGAATCTTATCCTGGTCACGCACAAACTCCAACCGTTTCTGCTGTTCTTTCACCAATACCCGCAACTCGTCAATCTCCACTCTGACGCCTGGATAGACATTGCCCGTAACCTTGACAGTGCCACCCCTAGCCCGTTCAATCTGGTCCTGCAGCTTCTCTAATTCGGCCTCATCACCCGCCAGCAGCGCCGTGTCTCTTATCTTCACACGCAAGAGATCTGTCCTTCTGGGGTCATTCTTCATATTCTGCAAAATCTTAAGCCCCTCTTCAATCTTGCTGAGGTTAGTTTTCTCTATCTTAATCTTATTCTGTAAAACACTAATCCTGCGCCGTGTAGCCATATCGTTGCCAATCTTCACATGGGTCCTTACTTCGCCTTCACTGCCCAGAGTATCTACCTCAATGCTCTCTATTGCGCCTACCTCGCCGCCAATGATGCTTGCTTTCTTTCCATTGAGGATAATGCTCTCCCCACAGGACACCTGGCAATTCAAAAACACATCTGCCTGTATGGAACCATTGGCATGCACTCTGGTATACTCAAAAAACTTAGCCGAAATATTGCCATTGGCAATAATCGTGGCTCTGGATGCTCCCATAACCCCGCTTCTAAGTACAATATCTTTGCCTGCCTCAAGATTGGCGCCCTCTACAATGCCGTCTACGGTCACCGTTCCGGTCGCTTTCACAGTCAGTCCGCTGCATACGCTGCCGTGAATAATCACATCGCCACGGAAATCAATATTACCAACAGACAAATCCGCATCGCCATTTACCTCGTAAACCGGCAAAATGACTATTCGCTCGCCATTCTTCTCAATCTTGCCATCCATCAGGGATGTATAAATGAGACCATCTTCAGAACGTTCAAAACCTTTGCCGCGCAATGGGACCAAATCCCTGCCACGCTTTGCCAGAACCGGCCTGCCTTTCAAATCCACGCCGTCTTTGCCTTGGATTGACTTATGGTACTCTGCGATTACCTGCCCTTCGGTGACTATCTCCACCATCTTGATGCTCCAGTAATCAACGGAACCGTCCGGCTTCATCTTAGGCTTCTTGCTGAAATTCATGTCAAACTTATATTCATAATACCCATCTACGCCGTCTTCAGGTACCTGACCTTCAGCAACAACAACTTCCTGATTATATACCTGCTGCTCTATCATCTGTTTAATCTTATTTTCATCGATTCCATAGGTCACACCGCTGGTCTTCAATACGGCCAATATATAATTGAAATCATGGACTTCCAACTCCGGTCTGGGCAAGAGTAAATATGCCTTCATATTGTCTCTGCTCAATCTGACTTTGGGTTCATTTTGCGTTGAGACTGCCATCACAGTACCCCCTTTGTACGGAATTTCTGTCAAAAAAAGTATTCTTCTTATATATTACCAAGATTCTGAAACTTTTTCAATATGTTTTCTTGCAAATGATTTGTCTTTTTACATAAATAATGCGGATAACAGGACTTGAACCTGCACGGGGTTGCCCACTAGAACCTAAATCTAGCGCGTCTGCCAATTCCGCCATATCCGCATGATGGGACTGCAGACACAAACGAGTCGCATTCCCCCACTTCACAACATAGTTAACAGAAGTCGCCTAAATTATAATATCAGACGCCAAAAAAGTCAAGGTCGGATCTATGAATTTCATTATCTTCTGTAATTCCCCATCCTGCAAAAGGTAAACTTAACCTTAATCCCGGCGGTACAAATCCCGGGTATATACCTTATCAATCACATCATCCAGGCAGCTATCATACCGGTTTGCGATGATGGAATCCGCCTGCTGCTTAAAGGACGCCAAATCATTGACAACCTTGCTGCCGAAAAAGGTTGAGCCATCTTCCATTGTCGGCTCATAGACAATCACTTTCGCTCCCTTGGCTTTAATTCTTTTCATAACGCCCTGAATTGAACTTTGCCGGAAATTGTCCGAGTTCGACTTCATTGTCAGCCGGTACACCCCGACGACTACGTCTTTCTCTTTCGCCCTATCATACCGATTCTTATCTGAATACGAATAGTAGCCAGCCTTGCGCAGTACCTGGTCTGCAATGAAATCTTTCCTTGTACGGTTAGACTCCACAATTGCCTCTATCAGATTTTCCGGGATATCCCTGTAATTCGCCAGTAGCTGCTTCGTGTCCTTAGGCAGACAATAGCCCCCATATCCAAAAGATGGGTTGTTATAATGGCTGCCAATCCTTGGGTCAAGGCAGACACCATTTATAATCTGCTGCGTGTCCAAACCTTTCATCTCTGCATATGTGTCCAATTCATTAAAATAGGAAACCCGCAAAGCCAGGTAAGTATTGGCAAATAATTTTACTGCTTCCGCTTCAGTGTATCCCATAAAAAGAACATCAATATTCTCTTTCAGGGCCCCTTCTTCCAGCAATCCGGCAAACGTCTGTGCTTTTTCCATGGAACCCTCGTCACATCCGACTATAATCCTCGACGGATAAAGGTTATCATACAGAGCCTTGGACTCACGCAGGAATTCTGGCGAGAATAAGATATTTTTCGTATTAAACTGCTTTCTTATGCGTTCTGTATAGCCAACGGGAATCGTTGATTTAATAATAATCGTAGCCTTGGGGTTCACATCCAACACCAGTTGAATGACTTCCTCTATCGCAGAAGTGTCAAAAAAATCTTTTTCTGAATCATAATTCGTCGGAGCAGCAATGATAATAATATCCGCCTCTTTGTATGCTGCCCTTGCATCCAGCGTTGCTGTCAAATCCAACTCTTTCTCTGCAAGATATTTTTCAATGTACTCATCCTGTATTGGCGATACTTTGCGGTTAATCATTTCCACTTTCTCAGGGACAATATCTACCGCTATGACCTTATTGTTCTGTGCCAAAAGAACCGCCAGAGAAAGCCCTACATATCCTGTCCCTGCAACCGCTATTGTCTGTTTTCCCATAATAATCTCCTTTTCGTTATTATTCATTATCCTCGCCCAAAAACGGCTATATCAGTTAATCATGACCTGATATAGCCTCACAAAATATTCGATAACCCTTAGTTCTGTCCTGCATTTCCTTATTATATAACAGCCTTACGCCAATTTCCAGTATTTTCTAATTAATTTTATGGAAACTCTTATCAAATCGTTACTGTTCACTCTCGCACCATTTGCATTAAATCCGTGTTCCTCTATACTTCCCCAGACAACATGACCCTGCACTTATCCTTATAACACGCAATCCCATATTTGAGGACATTCTCTATATCCTCATCATAGAAAGCGTCCCCATACTGCCGCTTCTCTATCTGCCCCAAGGCTTCCCGACAGACCCTGTCCAGCTTGCCATCCCTTGCATATTTCACCTCAATCACGATACCGACTGCTCCCTCTTCTTCGTCTGTCTCTGCAAGGATGTCCGCATACCCCTCCCCGGCTTCCCGGTTTGACCAAACTGCTCAGCTCCCCTTGAAAGCCAGAAGCCCGAGCAGCATCCCATGGCAGAAGTTCTCTTTCAGTTCCATCCTCGCAAATGTATCCCGGATTCCGATGGTCTTCTTCAGGTATTTTCCAAATTGCCGCTGCACTCCTGCGGCATCGCCATGCTGCAATGCGCTGCATAGGATGTCCAGCGATTTGCCATCCTTTTTTGCCTCCTCCTTGAACATGTCCATGACCTGCCTGGTGAATATCTCCCTCACCTCCAGGTTGGGGATGGCAAGATGGAAGCTGCGCCCTTCCCCCCTGCCTCGCTGCGTCAGGTAGCCGGTGGTAAACAGCACGCTCCAGATGTTGTCTATGGAGCTGTACATGTCCGGGTAGGTGATTTCCTGGTAGATCTCCTTGGTGACAAGCTCCCCGGCAATCAGGCTCTCAATCTCACGCTTGGTTGAACCGCTGTCCCCCGCCTCACGGATGAAACGCCTCACCGCATCGTTGCCGCTGCTGTTCGCCCAATAGTTCTCCGGCCGGGCATTAGGGTCTGAACGGAATTTCCTGCAGCAGCATACCACGTCCCAGGGGCAGTACACCTCCACATTCCCAAATCTGTAGCCGTCATACCATTCCTTCACCGCACCGTATTTATAAGAAAACCCATAATAGCCCAGAAGTTCCTTTACCTCAGCATCTGTAAAGCCGAAATACTCATCAAAATCTACATCCGCTATCGTAAAGACGCTTAAGTTGTTCAACCCGGTAAATATGCTCTCTTTCGATATCCTCATGCACCCAGTCAGCACCGCAAACTGCAGACTGCTGTTCGTTTTCAGTGCCTGGTAGAAAAGGCTGCGGATAAGCATTACCATCCTGTCATAGTAGCCATAGGCATGCGCCTTTGCCAGGGGCACGTCATATTCGTCAATCAGAATCACTGCCTTACA
>CANOHX010000055.1 GCA_947565885.1 uncultured Lachnospiraceae bacterium | reverse complement strand
ATTTGTTTCTGGCAATCAGGATAGGGCGGTGCTGAGTGCCGGTGGCACTCGTATAGCACGGACCGAAGCAACGCGAAGACGCCCATGAACTCGGGAACCGGAGGTTACCGAGTTGCACTGCGCTATATCGCACTGCTGGATTATGGAGGTTACAGTATGAAAGGACAGTTAGTAACACAATATGGAAAAGTGTTGATTGATACAGATGTGATTGCAATTTATGCTGGTTCCGTTGCCGTGGAGTGTTTCGGCATAGTAGGAATGGCTGCCGTAAATGTCAAGGACGGCTTAGTCAGGCTCCTGAAACGCGATTATCTGAATCATGGAATCAATGTCAGCCTCAAGGATAATAAGATTCGTTTAGATTTTCATGTGATTGTTTCCTATGGCGTAAGTATTTCCACTGTTTCTGATAACTTAATCAGTACGGTGAAATATCAGGTAGAAGAATTTACCGGTATGAAAATCGAAAAAATCAACATCTTCGTAGAAGGTGTGAGAGTGATTGATTAAGGAGGACAGAAAAGTGGCGATAACTACAATCGATGCCCCCATGCTTTCCAAAATGTTTTTGGCGGGTGCAAAAAATCTGGAAGCAAAGAAAGAATGGATTAACGAATTAAACGTATTTCCGGTGCCAGATGGCGATACAGGAACCAATATGACTATGACAATCATGTCGGCGGCAGCAGAGGTGAGCAATCTCGGTGCAGAACCGACTATGGCAGACCTGGCAAAGGCAATTTCTTCCGGTTCTTTAAGAGGAGCAAGGGGAAATTCCGGTGTTATCCTATCCCAGCTGTTCCGTGGGTTTACAAGGGAAATCGGCAAATATCAGGAATTGGACGCCATTGTGCTGAGCGAGGCGCTGCAAAAAGCGGTAGAGACTGCCTACAAAGCTGTCATGAAACCGAAAGAGGGGACTATCCTTACCGTTGCCAAAGGCGCAGCGGACAAGGCTATGGAGATGATTGGCGAGACAGAAGATTTGACGGTATTCCTGGATGAAGTCATTAAACATGCGGAGCATGTGCTGAGTAAGACCCCAGAGATGCTGCCAGTGTTGAAACAGGCAGGGGTTGTGGATTCCGGCGGACAAGGGCTGGTGACTGTTCTCAGAGGCGCTTATGATGTCCTGATGGGCAAAGAGATTGACTATACGATAGAAAGTACAGCCACGGCAGGCGGCAGTACTGTTAAAATTTCAAAACAGGCAGAGCAGGATATTAAATTTGGGTATTGTACAGAATTTATCATTGTATTGAACCAGCCTTTGAGTGAGAATGAAGAATTTGAATTCAAAGCATATTTAGATTCCATTGGTGATTCTATTGTGGTGGTAGCAGACGATGAGATTACAAAAGTCCATGTACATACCAATGATCCTGGACTTGCCATTCAGCGTGCACTGACTTTTGGTTCGCTGAGTAAAATCAAAATCGACAACATGCGTGAGGAGCATCAGGAAAAGCTTATCAAGGATGCTCAGAAAGTGGCTGCCGAACAGAAAGCAGAAAATGACAAGCGCCGTTCTTTGCAGGACAGCAAGGCAGAGAAAGAACAGCAGCCGAAGAAAGACATGGGATTTGTCTCCGTCTCTATCGGCGAAGGCCTCAACGAAATTTTTAAGGGATTGGGCGCTGACTATATTATTGCCGGCGGTCAGACCATGAATCCCAGCACGGAAGATGTGCTCAATGCAATTGAAGAGGTAAATGCAGATAACATCTTTATACTGCCAAATAATAAAAATATCATTTTGGCAGCAAATCAGGCAGCATCTTTGATTGAAGAGAAGAATGTTTTCGTCATCCCGACCAAGACCGTGCCCCAGGGAATTACGGCGCTGATTAACTTTATGCCTGACAGCACGGCCAAAGAGAACGCACAGCGCATGACAGAAGAACTCTCCAATGTCAGCAGCGGGCAGGTGACTTATGCCGTGCGTGATACGTTGATTGACGATAAATCCATTAAGCAGGGCGATTACATGGGCATCGGCGATAGCGGCATCCTCTCTGTGGGGAGAGATATGGAGACAGTCACCAAGGAGATGGTGGCGCAGATGGCAGACGAAGATTCCGCGATTATCAGCGTCTACTACGGCGAAGACGTGACGGAAGATGCCGCACAGAAATTGGGCGCGGAACTTGAGGAACAGTATCCCGATTGTGAAGTGGAGGTTCATTATGGCGGCCAGCCGATTTATTACTATGTTATCTCTGTCGAATAACGGCAATTTCAGCTATCCTGCGAAGATAGCTGAATAGCATGTAACTTTAAAGCCATTAACAAAAAAGGAGCAGTCCCATGGAGAGAACATCCAGCATCGGAACATTAAAAGGGATTGGCGCAAAAACGGAACAGTTATTCCATAATCTGGGAGTATACACCATCGGTGATATACTCCTTCATTATCCCAAAGATTATGACAGGCTGCCCACGATTACACCCCTTGCAGAACTGCCAGAGTTTTTTGGCAGCCAGACATCTGCTCAGGAAGCTGGGGCAGATACAACTGAAGATTACAACAGCAGTGTGCGGCGGCCGGTGGAGGTTACGGCGGCAGTGGCGGCAAGAATAGATAAGACGCCGTTTGTACGTGCTGCAAGAAATATGCAGGTGACAACCCTGGCTTTGCAGGAAGGTAATGCCAAAGCGGAACTCGTCTGGTTCCGAATGCCTTATCTAAGGAATACCCTCAAAGTAGGGGAATGGTTTGTATTCCTGGGGAAAGTTACCCGCAAGGGCAGAATCCTCCATATGGAACAGCCCCAGATTTATAGCCCTGAGAAATATCAGTCCATGCAGGACTGCCTGTGGCCAAGCTATCCCTTAACTGCCGGACTCAAGAAGAATAAACTATCGCAGACTATCCGCCAGGCTTTGGAGGAATTGGACCTGTCGGTGGACTACCTTCCTGAGGAAATCAGGGCGAAACATGGGCTGGCCGAATACAACTATGCCCTTGCTAACATTCATTTTCCAGAAAATGAGACAGCCTTGGCGCAGGCGAGGAAACGGTTGATTTTTGATGAATTCTTCCAATTTATCCTGGCTGCCGGAATGCAGAAAGAACAGATGGAAGAGGTATGGAATACGTTTACATTTCTGCCGTTGGAGGAGGCGCTATGGGCGGACCAGGTAATGGAAGAGCTGCCCTACCATTTGACGGGAGCGCAGAAGCGTACGCTTACAGAAATCCGCCAGGATTTGCGTGGGAAAAAGGTCATGCAGCGCCTGGTACAGGGCGATGTGGGGTCTGGCAAGACGATTATTGCTTTCCTGGCCATGCTGGATGCGGCGCAGGCGGGCTATCAGTCTGCCTTGATGGCGCCGACAGAAGTGCTTGCCATGCAGCATTTCCAGAATTTTACAGAAATGTGCGATTCATTCAGTCTGCGCATTCCGCTTATCCTATTGACAGGTTCATTGACGGCAAAAGAAAAACGCCGCGCCTATGAGCGGATGCAGCTTTACCCCAATGCCATGGTAATTGGCACCCATGCGTTGATTCAGGAACGCGCCATCTATGACAACCTGGCGCTTGTCATAACAGACGAACAGCACCGGTTTGGCGTTAAGCAGCGCGAATCCTTATTCCTCAAAGGCGGACAGCCGCATGTGCTGGTAATGAGCGCAACTCCGATTCCGCGGACGCTGGCCATTATCTTATATGGGGATCTTGATATTTCCGTGATAGACGAGGTTCCTGCCAGGCGGCTTCCTGTCAAAAGCTGCGTGGTAGGTAAGAAATCGCGCAATGCTTCTTATGAATTCTTACGCAAAGAAATTGCCAAAGGACATCAGGCATATGTCATCTGTCCTCTGGTGGAGGAGAGTGAAGGGCTGGAAGCGGAAAATGTCACAGAGTATGCGGAAAAACTGAAACAGCATCTGCCCGCAGATATCGTCATCGAGTGTCTGCACGGCAAGATGAAATCCGGCAGGAAGAACCTGATTATGGAGCAGTTTGCGCGCAATGAAATTCAGGTACTGGTGTCCACTACGGTTATTGAAGTGGGCGTCAACGTGCCCAACGCCACTGTCATGATGATTGAAGATGCCCAGCGTTTTGGGCTCGCACAGCTCCATCAGCTGAGAGGACGGGTAGGGAGGGGCAGTGAACAGTCTTACTGTATCATGGTCAATACTACAGACAGTGATAAGGCTAAAAAACGGTTAGAAATATTGAATAAATCAAATGATGGATTTTTTATCGCAGGGGAGGATTTAAAACTTCGAGGCCCGGGAGATTTCTTTGGCATCCGCCAGAGCGGTTTGTTAGAATTCCGTCTGGGGGACATCTATCAAAATGCAGACCTGCTCAAAATGGCTTCCGAGGAGGCTAACTTATTGCTGCAGGAAGACCGAAAGCTTGCATACCCCAAGCACGCAAAAATCCACGCGGAACTTGGCTATTATCTCGACAGGCAGTCAGAAACCGTAAACCTATGATACAGTTTAGCCAGGCGAAGCGCAGAACTTTGTGAATGGCGTATGCCAAACTTTTTACTTCCCCAACATAAAAGGGAGATGCCATCTTAGACATCTCCCTTTCCTTAGGCGGGTTCGCCCATGTTGCTGCAGTACGTGCCTACTTGCCTGCCATCTGCCTCTCCTGGGCTTCGATCATTTTCTTCACCATATAGCCACCTACAGAACCATTCTGTCTGGAGGTTAAATCTCCATTATAACCATTTTTCAAAGGAACACCAATTTCGTTTGCTACTTCAAACTTGAACTTATCCAATGCACTTTTTGCCTCTGTAACTACTGCTTTGTTAGATGAATTTGACATATCGTTTCCCTCCTGTTGTCTTTGGTAACACGCACACAGCCTGCTTAAAGCGCGTGCCGGTATTGCAACCGCTTGCCGGTTACAGTGATATTATATGCAGTGAAGGAGGAATTAGACATACAGTTCTTGCCGGTTTTGACAAATTTTAGGAGAATTAATCTGCTACTAGCGTCAGGCCGCTGATATCAGGGGAAGCCACCAGCGAATAATTGGTATAATAGACCACGAAGCCAGGCTTGCTGCCATTTGGCTTTTTAACATTTTTCTTCTCCAGATAATCAATTTCCACCTTTTCGTTTTCACGGCCTTTGGAATAATAGGCGGCGAGGCGTCCCGCCTCCTCATAGGCGCGGTCCGGGAGTTCCTGTCCATTTGTCTTAACCAGGACATGGGAGCCGGGAATCCCTTTAGCATGGAACCACCAGTCGTTTCCCGAAGCAAATTTGAATGTCAGTTCGTCATTCTGAAAATTATTCTTTCCTATATATATGTGAAAGCCGTCCGTAGAAAGATAGTGGAACGGTTTGCTTTTGATTTTCGCTTTTTTGCCTACATGCTTCTTCTTAATATAGCCAAACTGCGTAAGTTCTTCCTTGATCTGTGTCAGATCTTCTTCGGACACGGCAATGTCCAAAGAGGTGGAGATGGATTCCAGGTGTTCAATCTCTTCCTGCGTCTCCTTGATTAAATCCGTCAGCGCCTCGTATGTGCGTTTCAGCTTGTTATAACGGTCAAAGTATTTTTGCGCATTTTCCTGCGGCGTCAGTTGGGCGTCAAGCGGAATCGTGATTTCCTCATCGGTATAATAATTTAATGCGGTCAGGCTTTTTGCCTCATCCTCAAGCCCATAGCCATAGGTGTTAATGAGTTCGCCGTACACTTTATATTTGTCACGTTTTTCGGTATCTTTCAACTGTTTCAGCTGCAGCTCGTATTTTTTACGGCTTCGCTCTAAAACGGTGTTCACCACTTTGCGCAAATCTACGGATTTCTGGCGGATGCGCGTGTAGATATTCTTATCCCGGTAGAATGTTTCCAGGACAGTTGAAATATCGGGATAGCTGATAGTTTCCAAATCTTCATACTGCGTCAGGGCAACGGCGGCAAATTCTACTGGCTCCTTGCCTTTTTTGATGATGTTAGGGGCAAACTTCCCTTCACGAATATCTTCCGCCAGCCAGGAAAAATGATGGTAGAGGTGCAGCCGTTCTTCTGGGGACAGCGCCGCAGCGGGGAGGTCAGCGTCCAAACCTGCGCGGTGGCAGAGTTCTGAGGCAATCACCGGGCTGATTCCAGTATAAGTCGTATAGATACATTTTGCTAAATTCTGCGGCTTGGCAAACACCTTATCCACAAATTCCTCCTCAGAAGTTTTCAGGGGATTGTACTTTTCCTGAGTTTCCGGGATGAAATACATCCTGCCTGGCAGGACTTCACGGACGGAGCTGACTTGAGCTGGGATATGCTTGATACTGTCAATGATTTTGCCGTCCGCGTCACAGAAAATGATATTGCTGTGCTTTCCCATGATTTCTACGATAAGCTGTTTTTGGCAGAGGTCGCCGAGTTCATTTAAATGTTCAATCTCCAAATTAATGATACGTTCCATATGCGGCTGCCATATTTTGGTAATCCTGCCATTGGCAATGTGCTTTCTCAGCAGCATACAGAAATTCGGCGCAGTCATAGGACTTGGCTTATTTTCTTTCGTAAGGTAAATCAGTGGCAGGGAAGCGCTGGCGGACAACAGAAGGCGCACCTGTCCATTGTTTCCCTTAAGGGTCAGCATAAGTTCGTCGTTTTCTGGCTGGGCAATCTTACTGATTCTTCCGTTTAATATGTTCTCGTTTAATTCTTTTACTAGGTTTGCAATCACAATTCCATCAAAAGCCATGGCTGTTTATCTCCTTTAAGTATCGTCCAAAATGTTAAAACTATCTCATAGTATATACCAACTTCCTCAAATAGAAAACCATAAAAAGAAAATTTGACTATTTTTGGAAACTGTTTTATAATATATTTATCTATACCTTTGGGCAGACAATGTTATGGCTGTCTGCCCAAAAGTATGCATACGAAAGTGGGATGTTAACGATGATAAAGAGCATGACTGGTTTTGGACGCTGTGAAATTGCCAATGAATCGCGCAGGATTGTCGTAGAGATGAAATCGGTAAATCACCGTTATCTGGACGTCGCCATCAAAATGCCGAAGAAGCTGACCCTCTTTGAGAGTCCGGTACGCAATCTTATGAAAGAATATGCACAGCGAGGGAAAATTGACATTTATATTACCTACGAGGACTGTACGGAGAACCAGGTACAGTTAAAATACAATGAAGCGCTTGCCGGAGAATATCTGAGATACATGCGGCAGATGGCAGAACAATTTGAACTTCCGTTGGATTTGACGGCACAGTCCCTTGCGAGATGCCCTGAAATTTTCACAATGGAAGCCCAGGAACTGGATGAGAAAGAATGGTGGCAGTTGCTGGAACAGGCAATCCGCGGGGCGGCAGAGAAGTTTGTGGAGGCCAGAATCCACGAGGGCATACAGCTGCGCGATGATTTATTAAAGAAGCTGGATGTCATGACAGGCTATGTAGCGCAGATTGAAGAACGCTCACCGGAAATTATTGCAGAATACCGTAAGAAACTTACCGATAAGGTACAGGAACTTCTCGGAGATACCCAGATGGATGAGAGCAGGCTGATGACAGAAGTTACGATATTTGCAGATAAGATATGCACGGATGAAGAGACGGTCCGTTTAAAGAGCCATATCAGCAGCATGAAAGACACGTTGCTTCAAGGTGACAATATCGGCAGGAAGCTTGATTTTATTGCGCAGGAGATGAACCGGGAGGCTAATACCATATTGTCCAAGGCAAATGATATGGCAGTCTCCGATATCGCGATTAATCTGAAGACGGATATTGAAAAGGTCCGGGAACAGATTCAGAATATTGAATAGGAGACAAGGGTAACCTTTCCACCAAAATGCAGAGTAAAGGAAGCGCACAGATGGATAAAAAAGGAATTTTAGTCGTTGTTTCCGGCTTTTCGGGAGCGGGCAAAGGAACCATTATGAAGCAGCTGTTGGAGGAGTATCCTGGCAGATACGCACTCAGTATCTCAGCGACCACACGTGGGCCAAGACCTGGCGAGAACCATGGAAAAGAATATTTCTTCGTGTCAAGGGATGAATTTGAACGGATGATTCAGGAGAATGCCTTGGTTGAGTATGCCCAGTATGTAGGGAACTACTATGGGACACCTAAAGAATATGTGATGGGGCAGCTGAACGAGGGCAGAGATGTTATCTTAGAGATAGAAATTCAGGGTGCGCTCAAAGTGAAATCGGCTTACCCGGATACGCTGCTGCTGTTCGTATCTCCACCCAGCGCCGGTGAATTGAGAAACCGTCTCGTAAATCGGGGGACGGAAGATACGGCGACGATTGAATCAAGGCTTGCCCGCGCCTGTCAGGAAGCACAGGGCGTGGAGCAGTATGACTATTTTGTTATCAATGATGATTTAGAATCATGCGTGCAGCAGGTACATTCTATCATACAAAATGAACATGCCCGAGTGGCAAGGAACCATGCAGTAATTGAGAATATCAGAACAGAACTCAAAGGTTTTGTGAAAGGAGATTGATTATTATGATGTTACATCCATCTTATACGGACTTGATGAAGGTAGTAAACAGCGGTGTGGAGACTGGCGATGAACCGGTGGTAAACAGCCGTTACTCCATTGTGCTGGCGACGTCCAAGAGGGCACGGCAGATTATCAGCGGCGAAGACCCCCTGATTGACAGCCCCTCAAACAGCAAACCGCTGTCCATTGCTGTGGAAGAAGTGTTCAACAGCAAAGTAACCATTATGGGCGAAGACGATTCAGAGGATGATGAAGAAATTTGAAAGTTTTAATTATTTCCCTTGGATGTGACAAAAATCTGGTAGACACAGAATTTATGATAGGGTCGTTACAGGCCTGTGGGCATTCGTTCACGAATGAGGAAGATAAGGCAGATGCTATTATTGTCAATAGCTGCTGCTTTATTAATGATGCCAAGGAAGAAAGCATCAATACCATTCTGGAGATGGCAGAACACAAAAAGCATGGGAACTGCAAGGCGCTGATTGTTACCGGCTGCCTTGCCGAACGGTACCACGATGAGATTTTAGAGGAAATTCCAGAAGTGGATGCAGTGTTGGGAACCAATTCTTACGAGGAGATTGCAGAGGCTCTGTCTGAGGTGCAAAACGGCAAACGCTATGTGTGCTGCCATGCCTTAGAAGGGCTTCCGTTACATAAAGCCAAACGTTCCCTGACGACAGGCGGTCATTACGCGCATTTAAAAATTGCCGAAGGCTGCGACAAGCATTGCAGCTACTGCATTATCCCCAAAATACGTGGGGCTTACCGCAGCGTACCCATGGAGGAGCTGCTTGCACAGGCGAGGGAACTTGCCGACTGGGGTGTAAAGGAATTGATCCTTGTAGCGCAGGAGACCACGCTCTATGGCGTGGACTTATATGGGGAGAAATCCTTGCATGTGCTGCTCGATAAGCTGAACGAAGTGCCAGGAATCCAGTGGATTCGCATCATGTACTGCTATCCGGAGGAAATATACGAAGAATTGATTGCATCTATCAAGCGCAACAAGAAAGTTTGCCATTATCTGGACATGCCTATCCAGCACATCAATGATACGATACTGCAGCGTATGGGGCGGCGTACGACTAAGGCGGAACTGACAGACAAGATTGCCCATTTAAAGCAGGAAATCCCTGACATCACGCTGCGCACAACGTTGATTGCCGGTTTTCCGGGAGAGACAAAGGAAATGCATGAGGAATTGATGTATTTTCTGAACGAGACGGAGTTCGACCGTCTGGGCGCTTTCACCTATTCTCCTGAGGAGGGAACTCCGGCGGCAGGATTTGCAGGCCAGCTTTCAGAGGAACAGAAAGAAGCGTGGCGCGATGATATCATGGAACTGCAGGAGGAAATAATCTGCGATAAGAATGAAGAAATGAAGGATCAGGAACTCTGGGTAATGATTGAGGGCAGCATGGAGGGGGCGCATGCTTATGTGGGAAGAACCTACCGGGATGCGCCGGAGATTGACGGATATATCTTTATTGATACCAGCGAAACGCTTATGACGGGCGATTTCGTGAAAGTGCGTGTTACAGGAGCATATGAATATGATTTGATAGGAGAGATGATACCATGAATTTACCGAACAAATTAACGACGTTGCGCGTGATTTTGATAGTGCCCTTTGTAGTTTTTATGCTGGTTCCGATTTGGGGAGAAACGGTCAGCATGTATGCAGCGGTGGCAATCTTCATCATCGCCAGCCTGACAGACCTCTTTGACGGCAAAATTGCCCGCAAATATAACCTTGTTACGAATTTTGGCAAATTTATGGACCCGCTGGCAGATAAATTGCTGGTGGCGGCGGCTTTAATCTGCCTTACGGCAAATGGCAGGCTGAGCGCATGGATTTCCATTATCATTATCAGCCGGGAATTCATCATCAGCGGTTTCCGCCTGGTGGCTTCGGACAATGGCATCGTAATTGCCGCCAGCTATTGGGGCAAATTCAAGACAACGTTCCAGATGGTGATGATTATCATGTTGATTTTAAATTTTGATAACGAAATTTATCAGATTTGCGCCGTGATTGTCACCTATATTGCGCTGATTCTGACCATAATTTCCCTGATTGACTATCTGATAAAGAATAAAGACGTTCTCAAAGAGCAAAAATAAAATTGATTTTATTATGAAAGAAAAGGACGTTGATAACATGACAGTAGAATTGATTTGTGTAGGAACAGAACTGCTTCTGGGGAATATTGTAAACACCAATGCAGCTTATATTTCTGAGAAATGCGCTATGCTGGGGCTTTCCATGTATTATCAGAGCGTAGTGGGCGATAACCAGGGACGGTTGGAAGGGCTTCTGCGAACGGCAACGGAACGTTCCGACGTAATTATCTTATGCGGCGGCTTAGGGCCTACCCAGGATGACCTCACTAAGGAAACGGCTGCCAAAGTTATGGGGAAAAGCCTGGTGGAAGATGAGCGCGCACGTCAGGAAATCGAAGCATTCCTGGCAAAACGCAGCCGCGCCATTACTGAGAATAATTGGAAGCAGGCGTTAGTGCCGGAAGGAAGTACAGTATTATATAATCCCAATGGGACGGCGCCGGGAATCATCATGGAAAATGGGCAAATCTCTGTGATTCTTTTGCCTGGACCGCCAAACGAACTGATTCCCATGTTTGAGGAGCAGGTATACCCTTATCTGAAGGAGCGAGGACCGGAGACAATCTGCTCCAAAATGGTCAAATTATGCGGAATCGGCGAGAGTTCTGCGGAGACAAAGATTTTAGATTTGATTGAAGCGCAGACGAATCCAACCGTAGCTCCCTACGCCAAGACTGGGGAAGTGCATCTTCGACTTACGGCAAAAGCGTCAAACGAAGAGGAAGCGTACCAGATGATTGTGCCGGTGGAGGAGGAACTCAAGAGACGTTTCGGCAGCCTGATTTATACAGACGACCCACAGATGACGCTGGAGATGGCAGTCTATGAGCTGCTGAAGGAGCACAACCTTACGGTGACTACTGCGGAATCCTGTACCGGAGGATTGCTTGCAGGACGCTTAATCAATGTTCCAGGCATCTCAGAGTTCCTCAAAGAAGGATATGTGACTTACTCCAATGAGGCAAAAGAGAAACTATTAGGAGTACCAACAGAGATATTGCGGGAATATGGCGCAGTCAGCCCACAGACAGCAGAGGCGATGGCAATGGGCGGAGCTAAGGCGGCAAACGCCGATTTATGTATTGCTGTCACGGGAATAGCGGGACCGGATGGCGGAACGAAAGAGAAACCGGTAGGGCTTGTATATATGAGCTGTTACTGCCGGGGCAAGTTTTATACAGAAAAGAACCAGTATACCGGAAGCCGCAGCAAAATCCGGGAGTATTCCGTAGCAAGTGCATTGACGCTGCTTCGGAAAGCAATACTGGCACTGACGGATTGATGAGGTGAATTCCATGCGGATTATTGCAGGAAAAGCGAGAAGCCTGCCATTGAAGACCATTTCTGGTTTGGATACCAGGCCTACTTCAGACAGGATAAAAGAAACTCTTTTTAACATTTTAAATCCCAGGCTGCAGGACTGCCATTTTCTCGATTTGTTTGCAGGAAGCGGGCAGATGGGCTTAGAAGCGGTAAGCCGGGGCGCCAAGCGGGCAGTGTTTGTGGAAAACAACAAAAAAGCTGCCGCCTGTATCGAGGAGAACATTCATTTTACAAAGTTCACGGATTGCTGCACCTTGCGTGTCAGGGACGCAGTCCTTGCCATTCACCAGATGGCTGGCCGGGAAAAATTTGATGTGGTATTTATGGATCCGCCATACGGCAGGAATTTAGAGGCAGAAGCGCTGAATGCTCTGGCAGATTCCGGCATTTTGGCAAAAGATTCCCTGATTATTGTGGAATCTTCCCTTGATACGGATTTGTCTTATGCAGCAGACCTGGGGTATGAAATTACAAGAGAGAAAGCATATAAAACCAATAAACATACATTTTTACGGTTTACCGGGTAAGCCGGGATAAGGGTGACATATGAGAAGAGCAATATATCCGGGGAGTTTTGATCCGGTAACTTTCGGACACATCGACATGATAGAGCGTTCGGCAAAAATTGTAGATGAACTGGTGGTTGCAATTTTGAACAATAGTGCAAAAAATCCATTGTTTTCTGTGGAAGAACGTGTTAGTATGTTAAAGGAAATAACCAATCATGTGCCAAATGTTAAGATTCAGTTTTTTGATGGGCTTTTGATTGATTATGCAAAGAAGATTGAGGCTACAATAATTATACGGGGACTTCGTGCCGTGACGGATTTTGAATACGAGCTGCAGATTGCCCAGACCAACCGGATTGTCAACTCAGAGATAGACACCATATTTCTGACTACCAGTCTGGAATATGCTTATTTAAGTTCCACCATCGTCAAGGAGGTTGCTTCTTATGGAGGAGACATTTCCCATTTTGTGCCGGAACAGTTGATACCACAGATTTATGAAAAATATAAAATTTAAGGAGCATTATATATGAGCAGCAAAATCGAACAGGCGATTGACGAAATTGAAGATTTCATTGAGAACTGTAAGTTCAAGTCTTTTTCAAATACGCAGATTATTGTAGATAAAGAAGAACTTGACAATTTATTGGCAGAACTCAGGCATCGGACGCCGGATGAAATCAAACGTTATCAGAAGATGATAAGCAATAAAGAGGCAATCCTTGCAGATGCCAAAGCCAAAGCAGAAGCCATTATTGCCAAGGCGGAGGTACATACCACGGAGCTGATCAGTGAGCATCAAATCATGCAGAGGGCGTACGCACAAGCGGATGAAGTAGTGCGGATTGCCACAAATCAGGCGCAGGAAATTTTAGACAATGCCACCAATGATGCTAACAGCATCCGCATGGGGGCTATTCAGTATACAGATGATATGTTGAACAGTTTAGAAGAAATTATCGTGACAGCAATGGAGATGACCAGCGCCAGGACCGAAAGCCTTTTAGGCGCGCTTCAGGGCTGTTATGACAAGGTAAGCGCAAACCGCAGGGAACTTGCGCCGGCAGAGATGGAAGCGGCGATGACACAGGAAGAACAGCAGGCTCCGGCCGGAGGGAAAGATGTTCCCCCGGCAATCCAGCTGACGGATATCAATTAAGGATTTCCCTATCCGGGCTATTGGACCAATAACAGCGCCAAACCCAGGGAAATGGCAGTTCCCAGAAGTTTCATTTTGAGGTAAGGCAACATGGAGAATCCGCTGTCTTTAACCATGGAGGCGGTCTGTGCGAAGCCGGAGAGCCCCCCAAAAGCAGTGAACGCTATCATCAGCGGGTATGCAAACGAGAAATTAAGTCCCTGTCCTGCCGTGTAGGAAATTCCGTTGGTAATCTCGGTAAAACCGATCAGCAGACATTTTAACACAGGGTTTGTTATGGGGAGCAGTGTTGTCATTTGCGCCAATATGGCAAACATGATGATATATCCGCCCAGCTTTGCCAGCGTTTCAAAACCGTTCATAATACCGGCGTCTATGAGTTGAAGGTTCATGGATGCCGCTTTTTTTTCAGATACCGCCGCAGGCGTCTGAAAACGCTGATTCCTGTTCCAGAGCATATAAAGCGCAAGAGGCGGGACGTATAGAATCAGATAGGTGGCAAAACGCAGATGCGGCCGCTCTAAACTTTCCCCTAAGATAAAGCTTCCGACGAACATGGGGCTGATATTATTACAGGCACAGAACAGCCGCTGCCCTTCCCTGCGGCTCATTTTCCCGGATTCAACCAAATCTGCCGTGATTTTGCTTCCCATGGGAAAGCCGAACAGAAGCCCCGCCATGAGCGGATAAATCCCCGCGCTGCTGACAGGGAAGAATTTTCCCACAAAACGGTGGATAAAACCGGCAAAACTGTCCAATATCCCGGAATGAATCAGGATATAGGAGAGGATAGAAAACGGCAGCAGCGTGGGCAGCATATTTTCATACCAGAGGTTTAAGCCAATAGCGGCAGCGCCGACGGATTTTTCTGGAAAAGCAAGAATATAAATTAAAAATCCAA
>CANOHX010000054.1 GCA_947565885.1 uncultured Lachnospiraceae bacterium | reverse complement strand
GTTAAGTTTCATACTCAGCATCCAGCGCGCCACGCTGCCCGTGCCTCCGCCGATTGTGGGCGGCTCCATTTTAAGCCATGACCATTTCCAGGGCGGAAGCTATGAGTTCGCTATGGCGAAAGCTCCTGTGGAACGTGAATTCACGGTAGCAGGATTTGAGGATGTAAAAGCCGGCATTGTCAAATGGCCGATGTCCGTCATCCGTATCTCTGCTGTGAACAGTGACAGGCTGATTGAACTGGCGGACAAGATTCTCGCTGCATGGCGCGGCTATACCGATGAGGCGGCATTCATTTATGCCGAGACCGATGGGGAACCCCACAACACGATTACGCCGATTGCCCGCAAGCGTGGCGATAATTTTGAGTTAGATTTAGTGCTGCGCAATAATATCACGACTGAGGAACATCCGTTGGGCGTATACCATCCGCACGCAGAGCTTCACCATATCAAGAAGGAGAATATCGGGCTGATTGAGGTCATGGGGCTGGCAGTGCTTCCGGCGCGTCTCAAACAGGAGATGGAGACGCTTGCCGATGCGATTGTCAATCACAAGGATATCCGTGCCGATGAGAGCATCGAGAAACATGCGGACTGGGTAGAGGAATTCCTGCCCAAGTACGGCGACGTGACAAGCGAAGACGTCATGGGCATTCTGCAGGATGAGATAGCCCAGGTTTTCAGCAAGGTTCTGGAACATGCAGGAGTATATAAGAGGGATGAGGAAGGACAGAAAGCATTCGACAGGTTTATTGCCAGCCTGAATTAATATTTATACAGTTGGTTTATGATGGGGCGGAGATTCCGCCCCATTGTTACTATACATCAGAAAATAAAACATATGTTCTATATATATTGACTTTGATTGGAAATCGGTGTAAGATGGATGAAAAGTTATAATTTAGAAGATTTGAGAATATAGGGATAGATTGGGGAGGATAAATTGACTTTTTGTATTCAGGATCCATCGTATGGTAAATCAGAATATTTGCATGAAGCTTTAATTTCTGCTTGTGTGGGAAATATAACAGGTGGGGGAGCCTACGCATTTGCTTCCAAAGATGGAATAGAACTTCTTATTGAAGATGAGAATTTTAAGCGGTTTTTAAAAGAAGGGAGATTCCTGCTGGTTGTTGGAATGGACGATATTACTAATATTTATTCCATAAAGACACTCAGAAAATTGCAGGAGAAATATAAAGGTCATTTAAAGGTAAAAGCGTATATACATAAAGGAAAAGGCTCAATATTTCACCCGAAATATAGTTGGTTTTCAAATGAAGATGGAGGAGTGTTGGTAATTGGTTCTGGTAATTTAACACAAAAAGGGTTGCGGCAGAATAGGGAGGCTTATACGCTTGAAAAATGTAATAGAGAAGAGATTATTGCAATAGAAAAGGAATGGAATGACTGGATTGAACATAGTAAATTTTTCTTATTTGATTTAGATGAGGAAATTGTACATGAGTGTGCTAGAAAGAATACGCAGAGAATGAAAAGTTTAGTTGAATTCCAGAAAAAGACTGGGACGTCAGAAGATGTTGAGTGGTTTTGTAAGTATTTGGAACTGATTCAGAAACAGCCTAAGGATTCAGAGAATACAAAAACTGATAAGAATAACAAAGATATTATTAAAACAAAGGAATCGGAGCAATTGGTGATATATGATGAAGATTTGGATATAGATTTACCATATTGGACGCTATCTTTGGACACGGAACTGCTGATAGCTGAGATTCCTAAAAATGGCTACCGTTGGCAACAAGTAAATTTTGATAAAAAAACCTTTGAAGAGTTTTTTGGCGCTACGTGTGGTGAAAATGGCATGTATAGAATTATACTACGAAACATAAACCATGATGGAAAGCTGGGCAAAATAGAAGTGCGTCCAGGTGTGTCTGTGCAAAGCCATAATTATCGCTTTGAATTAGCTGCGGTAAAAGGGCTTTGCTATCCAGCAGAAGCAGAAAGACCTCTGGGAGTATTTGCCAAAGTATCACCACGTGATTTTATATATGAAATAGTTATGCCTGATAATGAAGCGTATCATTCATGTATAGAAATTATGGATAGCAGGGAATCTTATTCTGCGAACAGAATGAGAAGAATTAGATATCTCTGTCAGGAAGTATTTGAAGCAGTAACTCAACTTGCTTTGTGGAAAAGATTGGATGTGGATGGAGATGCATAATGGAGATAACATAATGGATAGACCGATTCATTACTTGGGCAGTAAATTAAGAATGTTAGAGACTGTAAAAAAAGCAGTAGACAGTGTGGATAGTACTAATGGTTGCATATGTGATTTGTTTTCCGGTTCGGGAACAGTTTCTAAATACTTTTCTTCATTTAGAAATGTTGTAGCTGCTGATATTCAGAATTATTCGGCAGTATTATGTGAAGCGACTATGAGTTCTCTTGATGGAGCGCCTACGACAGAGCAGATTATCAAGGAAATAACACAAAGTGATTTGAGATTTAAGCAACAGGATATATTTATGGAATTGGTAGAATATGAGAAGGAATGTATTGCTAACGCAAGGCAAAATGATATTAATAGGTTATATGAAATTATAGAAAAAGGTTCTCTTTATATTTTTTTCAATGAGGATAACATAGAGTGTTCAGAAGACCTTGCGGGTCAATTAACCTTGGTTAAAGAAAGATTGCTTAGTAGCGGGGAAATTAATTCTCTGGATAGTATTATTATAAGATATTATGGTGGGTTATATTTTTCGTATGAACAGGCATTAGAGATGGATAATATAGAGCATTATGTTTTTAAACGAACTGGGCTTCTTAAAGTGAAAACTTTAGCTGCGTTATTGAGTACGGCAAGTGAGATTGTCAATACTGTAGGTAAACAATTTGCGCAGCCATTAAAGGTTAGAGATGGAAATGGAAGATACAAGGGGACTTTGTGTAAAAAAATATTAGATGACAGATCTTTAAATGTGTATGAAATATATGAAAAATGGCTTTATTATTATTTGAACGCGGGCGAAGATTGTCATAAACATGAAATAATATGTGATGATTACTTAAATGTGCTTGAAAAATTAAAAGATAGTAATGTCAGTGTGATTTATGCAGATCCTCCATATACCAGATATCATTATAGTAGATATTATCATGTTTTAGAAACAATATGTTTACGCGATAACCCTAATGTTACAACTACATTTCCAAATGGAACAGGTGGGATTAGTCGTGCTATATACAGAGAAGGAAGACATCAGTCTCCATTTTGTATAAAGAGTCAGGCGGAAAGAGCTTTTGACAATATGTTTAGGAAAGTTAAAGAGTTAGGCGTACCACTTGTTCTTTCGTATTCACCGTTCAATCCTTCACAGGCTGTAACGCCAAGATTGCAGACCGTAGAACAATTGATTAAAAAAGCGCAAGTCTATTTTTCAGATGTGTCAACAATATCTCCTGGAGAATTTACTCATAGTAAGCTGAATTGTACTGATAAAAATTTTAAGACTAATCATGAGGCAGAGATATTGATTTTGTGCAGAAACTAGAGGTAATATATGGACAAAGAGCAATTTTTAGCCGAAGACCTGTCGCAAATACACGCAATTATTCAGGCGGATAATCTTATTGTTTTAAAGGATATACAGGAATTGTATTCTGGGCATGTGGATTGTGTGTATATAGATCCGCCATACAATAATGGTGAAAGGTATAATTATTATATTGATAATGCTTCTCATCGTGAGTGGATGGAGAAAATGAGAGAAACATTGATAATGCTGAAAAACTTCTTGAAAGAGGATGGAAGCATATGGATTTCAATTGATGATGGTGAAATGCACTATTTAAAAGTCCTATGTGATGAAATTTTTGGAAGAGATAAGTTTATAACAACGATAATATGGCAGCAGAGAAATACTAGGGAGAATAGAAAGACTTTTTCTAATAATCATGAATATTTGTTAGTTTACTCGCCCAATCCAGCGGCTTTTAAAAAAAGGCGGAATTTACTCCCCATGACGAGTGAGATTTTAGCCAGATATTCTAATCCAGATGATGACCCGAGAGGTCCATGGCAGTCAATTTCAGCGAATGTGCAAGCTGGACATGCAGTTTCATCGCAATTTTATGAGATAGTTGCTCCGAATGGGAAAAGGCATAATCCTCCTCAGGGAAGATGTTGGGTGTATAATCAAGAACGTATGAATAGAGAAATTGCAGAAGGGAATATATGGTTTGGGAATGATGGAAATGGGGTGCCACGTATTAAGAAATTTATCTGTGATTCGGTAAAAGGAGTTGTCCCGGAAACATTATGGTTATCAGAATTTGCAGGAACAAACAAGGATGCAAAAAGTCATTTGCAAAGACTGCAGGTATATAATAAAGATTTATTTGAAACGCCTAAACCTGAAAGATTAGTATCCAGAGTGTTAGAAATTGCCACCAAGGAAGGCGATATGGTGTTAGACTGTTTTTTAGGTTCGGGTACAACTGCGGCTACTGCACATAAAATGAAAAGAAACTATTTATGTATAGAAGAGAACGCAGAAACTTGTAACTATATTAGAGCAAGAATGGACAAAGTAATAGAAGGTGAAACAGGGGGTATTTCTAAGATGGTTAAGTGGAATGGTGGCGGAGAGTACAGGTATGTAGAATGGAAGTAGTAAAATAAGAAAAATATTAATAAATGTTCATAAGATTAGAATAGTCTGAAAATTGATTTCGGGAGGTAGCTTATGGCAGAATCTTTTAAGACAGAAAACAGGGAAGAAAAGGTAATCCTTGTGGGCGTCAGCCTCCGCGAGGGAGATGACACGGAAGATTCCATGACGGAACTGGCGGAACTGGCAGAGACGGCAGGAGCCGAGGTTGTGGGGATGACGGTGCAGGGGAGGGAAAATATCCATCCCGGCACTTATGTCGGAAGCGGAAAATTGCAGGAAATCCGTCAAATGATTTCTGACTTGCAGGCAGATGGGATAATTTGCGATGATGAACTCTCTCCAGCCCAGCTTCGGAACATGGAGAAAGAACTGGACTGCAAGGTCATGGACAGGACGTTGGTTATCTTGGATATTTTTGCAGCAAGGGCATCCACCAGCGAGGGAAAAATCCAAGTGGAACTGGCGCAGCTGCGCTACCGCCTGAGCCGCCTGACAGGGTTGGGGACTTCGCTTTCCCGCCTGGGCGGCGGCATTGGCACCAGGGGACCGGGGGAAAAGAAGCTGGAGATGGACCGACGCCTGATTAAGACCCGCATTTCCCAACTGAGAAGGGAATTGGAGGAAGTGCGCCAGCACCGTGAAATCACCAGGGGGCAGAGGAGCCGCAACCATACGAAAGTGGCGGCGATTGTCGGCTATACGAATGCCGGGAAGTCCACATTGTTAAACCGCTTGACGGGCGCGGGAGTCTTAGAGGAGGACAAGCTGTTTGCCACGCTGGACCCTACGACACGGAATTTGAAGCTTGACAGCGGACAGGAGGTTTTGCTTACGGATACCGTAGGTTTTATCCGCAAACTCCCGCATCATCTGATTGAGGCATTTCGCAGCACATTAGAGGAGGCAAAGTATGCAGATTTGATTATCCATGTGGTCGACGCCTCGAATCCCCAGCGGGAAAAGCAGATAATGATTGTCTATGAGACCTTGCAGAATCTGGGAGTTAGCGGTAAGAAGGTCATTACGCTGTTTAACAAGCAGGATAAATTGCAGCAAGAAGAAATTATGAAGGATTTTAAGGCAGATTATACCTTGAAGATTTCCGCTGCAACTGGAAATGGTTTGGAACGGGTGAAGGAAGTTCTGGAAGAAGTTCTGCGTGAAGATAAACAGTTTCTGGAAGGGACTTTCCCCTACGATGTGGGAGGTCATATTTCTGCAATCCGCAAATATGGGGAGCTGATTGAAGAGGAGTACCGTGAAAACGGCATCTATGTGCGGGCATTTGTGCCGGTAGAGATGTACCAGAACTTAAGCAGGAAGATGTCATAGAGGAATGGGGGTGATAAATATAAAAACACGAGATAACACGGTATGCTGTATTGCAGCAGCTCCATGCAGAGTCTGAGGAGACTGCATGGAGGGACAGCGTAGCGCTGATATCCTCAGGCTTTGCTTCTGTTTTGATGAATAGCTAACATGAAAAGGAGCAAAGAAATGAAAAGCATTAAGAAGAATGAAGCAGCTGAGTTGAGAGATTTCATAATTCTTTGGAGTACCCAGAGCGTGTCTCAGCTCGGCAGCAGTATTACAGTATTTGCATTAACTTTATGGCTGTATGAGAAGACGGGATCTTCATTAAGCACAGCGGCGCTTACCATATGCTCTTATGCGCCATATGTGTTGATGAGCATATTTGCCGGGGCGTTGACAGACCGGTTTAACAAAAAAAAGACCATGCTTGGCTGCGATGCGTTCGCAGCGGTATGCACGGTAATTGTATTTGTGTTATTTAGCATAAAGCGATTGATGGCATGGCATTTATATGTCCTGAACGCTATCTCAGGATTAATGAATACCGTACAGCAGCCCGCTTCAGAAGTGGCGATGACGCTTATCATTCCTGATAAGTATTACCAGAAGACAAGTGGACTCCGTTCTTTGTCAAAATCACTGGTATCTGTATTGAACCCTTTGCTTGCAGCAGCATTGTACTCATTTGCAGGTCTGAACGGTGTAATAGCGTTTGATATTGGAAGTTTTATAGTAGCATTTATGGCTTTGCTGTTTTTAATAAGAATACCAGAAAATAAGAGTGATAAGAAAGAAAGCGCGCTGAAACTTGCAAAAGAAGGAATTGTGTTTTTAAAAGAAAATCCATTGATTATGTCATTGATATTATTTATGTCAGGTGTTAATCTGATAGCTTCAGCTTTTGAGGCGGTCTTGCCTGGTTATGTGCTTCCGAATCCGAAAGGCGGCCCATCCGTTTTGGGGATTGTCACATCTTGTTCTGGCGCTGCCATGATGATTGGCAGCCTGATTGTCACGGTCTTGCCCAAACCGAAAAATAGGGTAAGGGTCATTTATCTGACGATGCTTTTTTCACTAGGGACTGAAAATTTTTTATTGGCATTTTCCAGGGAACCGGTGTTATGGTGTATAGGACAAATCATTGGTTGGGTGCTTGTACCGGTTATGAGTGCAAATTTGGATGTGGTTCTCAGGTCTGCCATTCCAGTAGGGCTGCAAGGACGTGTCTATGCATGCCGCAATACGCTTCAATTTTTTACCATTCCGATAGGCCTGTTCTTAGGAGGATTTATGGTGGACAATGTATGTGAGCCTTTTATGAATTTTTATGGTGATGTATCATTTTTAAAAACATTTTTTGGCGAGGGCAAAGGCGCTGGAGCAGCGCTTATGATGTTTGTGCTTGGGGTAAGCGGAAGTTTAATATGCCTTACCGTTGGCAGGAAATTGAACAAATATCAATATAGCGAAAATTAACCTTGAGTCCCAGGAGCATATTTGGGAAGTAGGTCTGCCAGGCGAACGGATTTATCTCCCCTGCATAGTATAAAAGAAAAACCATGGAGGGGCTATGGCTGCAACAATTATATTGGATGCCGGGCATGGCGGCTATGACAATGGAGCTTCCTATCAGGGAAGAAAAGAGAAAGACGATACGCTGCGTGTGGCGCTTGCAGTAGGGCAGAAGCTAGAAGATGCAGGATATAATGTATTGTATACAAGAACTACGGACCGTTATGATTCCCCTATTGAGAAAGCAAGGATTGCCAACCGTTCCGGTGCGGATTATTTTATCTCTTTTCACCGGAACTCAGGGATGAATCCGAATACTTACAATGGAACTCAGGCATTGGTCTATGCTGCCGATACGGAGGCAGCGCGTATTGGAGAGGAAATCAACCAGGAGTTGGTGGACTTCGGCTTTAATGATTTGGGTGTAGTGGAACGTCCGGGTCTTGTAGTGCTCAGACGTACGCAGATGCCTGCGGTTTTAATGGAACTTGGGTTTATCAATAACGATATGGATAACCAGATGTTTGACCAGCGTTTTGATGAAATGGTAAATGCAATTGTGACTGGAGTGGAGCGGGCAATTCCTCTTAATCCTTCCCAGAAACAGTATGGGGTACAGGTGGGGCTGTTCCGTTATGAATCCAATGCACAATATCTCAGAGAGCAATTGGAGAGCCAGGGGTATTTTGCGGCAGTGCGTTGGGAAGACCCTTATTATGCGGTGATTGTAGGTCGTGAATCTACGTTGGAAGATGCCAAGGCGCTACAGGACCAGCTCAGGCAGGATGGATATGATACTTTGATTGTGACTTTGTAGAAACAGGAAAAGAGTAACTATTCAGCCTTTTCGCTGAATAGTTACTTAAATTTTTATAAACTTTAGAAAAGGGGTTTACATTTCTGGAGAATTTATGTATGATAAATATGTCTTTTGTTGAATACATTCATCTGAGCATAGATGAAGTCAGCGCGAAATCCGTGCAAATATCCCAGCGATAATTTGAGTAAGTGAATAAAGGGAAGAATTCTGAAGAAATTTTTTGATCTGAGAGCAGCAGATTGTATGGCGTTTCCTCCGGCAAAGGAGAGAAGTCCATGAGAATAGCTTTTTGGAGCGAACAGAGAGGGGCGGGAACCTCATTCAACCTTGCGGTGACAGCATGTGCGGCAGTTTGCCTACATCCCTTATCTGTGGCAGTAGTTTCCGGGGGATATCATGATGGGGAACTGGAGCAGAAATTTTTTGGAAAAGCCCCCAATAATATGATAGGGTACCGTCAGGAGGCAATGCTGGTGGCAGAGTATGGCGGGGAGGCAGCGACGTGGGCAAAGTATGGGCAGGAAACCATGTTGATGGCAGATACACAGAAATACCTTGTAACCAGCGGTCTGGACTGTCTGCTTCGCAAGGAACGCCCGGAAGAACTGACGGAGACAGTGGTCAAGGCGAATATGCGGCAGGTGGTCAAGGACAGGATGTACTGTCTGCCGACCAGCGCTAGGCAGGAACATGAATGGTGGCATCGGGACTGTCAGTTCAAGCGGATGAACCGCGTGATGGCTGCCGTGGAGTCTTATTTTGACGTTGTATTTATCGACTGCGGAAGCAGACGGGACGATTATGCAAAAAAGGTTTTTCGGGAAGCAGATGTCTGTGTGCTGAATATGAATCAGGATGCGGAGGTTATCGGTAAATTTTACAGAAATCCGCCTGAGTATAAAGGGAAAGTTTTTTTCTTGCTGGGGAAATATTTTGAAGATGCTTTGTATAACCGGCAGGATTTACAGCGGATTTACCGGATGGAGGAAAGGCGGTTGGGGGCAATACCCTATAACCCGCAGCTTCATGCAGCGGAACAGGTGGGCAGGATTGGGCAAGGCATCCATCATTATATGGGCAGAAACGGAGAGGGTCAGGGGATGGGATTTGAGAAAGAATTGGTCAGGACAACCAACCTCATTTTAAAACTTGCGGGGTTGGCTTCCTGACCGTGTAATCAGAATTGGCGTAAAGTTCAGCAGGTTTCTGGTTGGGGATAAGTCTCGCCGAAAGTATCGACGGTTACTTGTTTCAATACCTGCGGCTCCATGGGGCGGTCTGAATAGTCTGTAGAAGTTTCTGCAATTTTATTGACAATTTCCATTCCCTCTGTTATTTTGCCAAAGGCGGCATAGGCGCCGTCTAAGTGCGGGGAGTCTTTGTGCATGATGAAAAACTGTGAGCCTGCAGAATCGGGAATCATAGTGCGTGCCATGGAGAGTACGCCGGCGCTGTGCTTTAAGTCATTGGTAAATCCGTTCTGGGAAAATTCTCCCCGGATGCTATAGCCGGGACCGCCGGTGCCGGTTCCATCCGGGCATCCGCCCTGAATCATGAATCCTTTGATTACACGGTGGAAACAGAGACCATCGTAATAGCCCTTTTCAATCAGGCTGATGAAGTTATTTACGGTGTTTGGGGCAATTTCAGGATAAAGTTCTGCTTTCATGATGTCTCCGTTTTCCATTTCAAACGTTACTACTGGGTTTTGCACCATTGTCATATACCTCTTTTCTAAAATATTCTTCCTCGTGTACTGTACGGTTCACATTCTGCCGAATGATAATTGGTAAAATACACAAGATTTACCTTAACGTTTCCAGAAGCAGCCGGTAAGGCTTCTTTCAATTATACCTTAAATCTTGTATTTCGTAAAGTTAAGGAATACTAATCTGATTAGCGCTTCCTAAGCTGAATCTGTACAGCGGCTATGGCGTATCTAATGATATACCGTATACTGTCGACACGAACCGCGTATATTTTTGGAAAAGCAATGATATTCTTTTAGAAAAATTTTACTTCATCGATGTGCCATCGATATACGAAAGGGGAACTAACACTCATGGCAGATAAAATATTTGAAAACAATCAGGTTACCATCACAGGGGAAATCATTTCCGATTTTCAGTACAGTCACGAAGTTTTTGGGGAAGGTTTCTATATGGTAGAGGTATCTGTGAACCGTCTAAGCAACTTTGCAGATGTGATTCCGCTGATGATTTCGGAGCGTCTGATTGATACGCAGTCCAGTTATATCGGTCAGTATATCCGGGTTGATGGGCAATTCCGTTCTTATAACCGGCATGAGGAGAAGAAAAACCGGCTTGTCCTCTCGGTTTTTGTGCGGGAGATGGAATTTGTGGATGAGATTCCAGAAGGGGAAAAGAGCAACCAAATCTTTTTGGACGGCTATATCTGTAAGGAACCGATTTACCGGAAAACGCCGTTGGGCAGGGAAATCGCAGACTTGCTCATTGCTGTCAACCGTTCTTACGGAAAGTCGGATTACATACCTTGTATTTGTTGGGGCAGAAATGCCAGATTTGCTTCCGGGTTTGAGATTGGCGGACATGTACAGGTGAATGGGAGGATTCAGAGCCGGGAATATGTAAAAAAACTTTCCGAGACAGAAGTTGAGCATCGGGTAGCCTATGAAGTATCTGTCAGTAAAATAGAATACTTATGATTTCCCTCGATATTATTGTGTCTGGCTGGTTTTTTAGAGACAGTTCAGCCCACGCCATTCGCAAAGTTCTACGCTTCGCTTCGGTCGTTGCTAAACAAGTGCCACTGGCACTTAGCAACCTACGGCGTTTTCCCGCTGCATTGTATTTTGGGAAAACGACAGGAGACCTCAGAACTCTCCCCAGCTTCGTTGGGTCCCCTCTCAGGTCAAATGCTAACTTTGCTCATAGAATGGCGTTCCCTCAGCCCCAATAAATCTCGTCAAATTCATGCAAGCATGATTTCCCTCGATATTATTGTGTCTGGCTGAACTGCTGGTTGCATTTTCCAGAGCTTTATGGTATTTTAAGAAAAGCTTTTTGTGAAGAAGGAAGGAAAACAGCATGTGTAAGGAAAAGGTTACTGTTTATTGCGGAGATGGAAAAGGTAAGACAACAGCAGCGCTTGGATGTGCAATACAGGCTGCGGGACAGGGTGAAAATGTCATCATGATCCAATTTCTCGAAGGGAAGAGGGAAGAGGAGGTGGAATTCCTGCGAAGGCTGGAGCCGGAGGTGAAGTTTTTCAGTTTTGCTAAATTCGAGAAAAATTTTGCAGAATTGTCCGGTGAGGAACAGAAGGAAGAGGCAATCAATATCCGCAATGGATTTAATTTTGCTCGTAAGGTGCTGGTAACGGGAGAATGCAGCCTCTTAATCCTCGATGGTTTTCTGGGGCTTTGGGATAACCAGATGATTTCAGAAGAAGATATGGAATCTCTGCTGAACGCCGCTTCGGAAGATACGGAGATTGTTTTTACCGGCAGGGCAGTGGATGATAGCCTGCGGAAATATATTGGCAGAGTATATAGGATTCATGAAGAATAATTTGAGAACGTAGTTGACTTTATGGATAGAAAATGCTATATTAATTTCAAGTTGAAGATTTTCAGGATTATAAGCCGGCTCATTAGTAGTCGGCTTTTTAAGGAGGATATTTGAATGGCGATTTTCAAGGGAGCCGGTGTTGCGCTTGTGACGCCGATGAAAGACAATCTGGAAGTGAATTACGATAAACTGGCAGAACTTTTGGAAGACCAGATTAAGAACGAGACAGACAGCATTATTATCACAGGTACTACGGGAGAGGCATCTACGCTCACAGAGGAGGAACATTTAGAGGTTATCCGGGCGGCGGTATCCATTGTGGATGGGCGCATTCCAGTGATTGCGGGAACGGGTTCTAACTGCACGAGTACGGCAGTGTACCTGTCAAAGAAAGCGCAGGAAGCCGGGGCGGACGGTCTCCTCATAGTCACTCCGTATTACAATAAAGCAACGCAGAAAGGGCTGATTAGCCATTATACGGAGATTGCCAGGAATGTGGATCTTCCTATCATATTGTATAATGTTCCGGGCAGGACTGGCTGTAAAATTGCACCGGATACGGCGGCTGCTTTAGTGCGTGACGTGGAGAATATTGTAGGCATGAAAGATGCAGTGGGTGATATTTCCTATACGCTGCAGCTGATGGAACAGACCCAAGGCGATATTGATTTGTACTCCGGTGAGGATGGGCAGGTAATTCCGCTGCTTGCCTGTGGCGGAATTGGCGTAATTTCCGTACTTTCCAATGTAGCGCCCAAGTTTACGCACGATATGGTGATGAATTATCTGAATGGGAAGCAGCAGGAAGCGCTTCAGATGCAGTGTAAGGTGCTTGCGTTGGTAGATGCGCTGTTTTGTGAAGTAAATCCGATTCCAGTGAAAGCTGCCCTCAACCTTATGGGCTGGAAAGTGGGATCTTTGCGGGCGCCGCTTAGTGAGATGGAACCGGAGAATATGGAGAAGCTTAGAAACGTAATGCAGAGTTTTGGAATATTATAATTTCAGACAGTCTGGCACAACGAATATTAAATAACGGATATCTTCACTTGCCTCCGGCGTGAATATAGCAAAGATTTAATTTTCGTTGTACTAGTCAGAACATAAAAATCGGGGAAAATTGTGCCAAGATATGCGTGGCGCGAATTTCCCCGATTCCTATGTAAATATAATGCTTTTGCAAATTGTATCTGCACTAATGCAGGATAATAAATATAATTTATACCTTTAGGAGGAGAAACGATGGTAAGAATGATTATGCATGGCTGCAATGGCAAAATGGGACAAGTTATTTCGGGAATATGCAGAGAAGACAGCGAGATAGAGATTGTAGCGGGTATAGACCCCTATACTGGTTTGGAGAATGACTTCCCGGTATTTGGGCGTATCGAGGAGTGCCAGGTTGAGGCGGATGTAGTGGTGGATTTTGCAGCGGCCTCGGCGGTGGACAGTCTGCTTGATTACTGTACAGAGCATAAACTGCCGGTAGTATTGTGTACGACTGGCTTGAGCGAACAGCAGCTTGCCAAGGTGGAGGAGACGGCAAGGAAGACTGCCGTGCTCAAATCTGCCAATATGTCTTTGGGCATCAATCTGCTGATGGATTTATTGAAGCAGGCGGCAAAGATACTTGCCCCGGCAGGATTCGATATGGAAATCGTGGAAAAGCACCATAACCAGAAAGTGGATGCGCCCAGCGGGACAGCCCTTGCCCTTGCAGATTCCCTTAATGAGGCTTTGGATAATGCCTATGCTTACCAGTATGACAGGACGCAGGACAGGAAGAAACGCGAGAAATATGAGATTGGCATTCAGGCTGTGCGCGGCGGCAGCATTGTCGGGGAGCATGAGGTCATTTTTGCAGGGACGGACGAAGTCATTGAGTTCAGACACACAGCGTATTCTAAGGCAGTATTTGGCAAAGGCGCTGTGGAAGCAGCAAAATTCCTTGCTGGCAAGCCTGCTGGAAGATATGAGATGCGGGACGTGACGGCAGCGGTTGGCAGGATGTAGATAATTAATAAATAAGGCATAAGGGAAGTAATTTGTATGATGAAAATTAAGTATAAGACAGTGGAGAAAGAGGTATGGCAACATTAAGAGAACTATCAGAAATTACGGGATACTCCATTGCCACAATTTCCAGGGTCCTCAATGGAGACGAGACCTTGAAAGTGACAGAGAATACCCGCAGCATGATTTTGGAAGCGGCAGGAAAAGCAGATTATCCCAGTAAGCAGAATACAAATAAGAAGAACGGCTCAGAATTGCATTTAAAGCTGGGGCTTGTAGAAATGGTGACAGCACAGGAATCAGAGAAGGATCCCTATTACCTGTATGTGAAAAACAATGTTGAGCAGTGCTGCTTCGCTAATGGAATAGAGACCTTTGTCATGCAGTATGATGAGGGGGAAGGCTGCTATCGTAGCGCGGCGTCAAGGGAATTGGATGGAATACTGGCAATCGGGCAGTTTCGTGAGGAACAGATTGCGGCGATGGAAAAGTGCGCATCCCATATTGTGTTCCTTGAATCTGCTCCATTTCCAGAGAAGTACTGTTCGGTAATGCCCGATTATGAGGTCGGTATCCGTCAGGGGATAGATTACCTTATTGAGCACGAAATACTCCCAAAGCTGTAGTTTCATTATA
>CANOHX010000053.1 GCA_947565885.1 uncultured Lachnospiraceae bacterium | reverse complement strand
CAATTCCGTTAATAGAAAAATCTTGTCAAACTGAAATGCTCTAAGATCACATCTGAACAATCCAAGATACCTCAAGCTTCTTATATCAAATATCTTCTCTGAGACCTCTCGGCAGCCTCTGACCGTTAAGATTTTAATATTTGCAAAATCCTCTGCAAATTTATCCCAGTCCCAAGTATCTTCTTGCAAATTATATAATATTACCCTATGCATTCCCTGTGTATGAACAATATCACTTTCCAACCTAACTCTAAATACAAGCTCTACATCGATACATTTCTGCAGCCGCGGTAATAACTGCTGATAACTGCCCTTAAATTCCTGCCAGATTTCTTCTCTGTCTTCCATCATATCTCCCCCCTTATCCTGTGTATTTTTCTTTACAGTATAGCATAATACGCAGAAAAAGTACAGATGAGCCAAACGCTCGTTCTGTACTTTTTCTGTATTTGTTTTCAGTTGTGTGTCTCTTACTGCTTGAACACAGGAAGTCCTTACTTCCCGCAGTAAATACGAATCGCCGCCGCTGCAAATTCCGCCGCACCTTCTCCGGCGGCAGCATTGATGTTGGCCGTAAAATCTCCTCCGCCACCATACATTTCTCCCAGGCACAACAGGATATCAGGGGAACACTGATAATAGTTCTGCGTCAGATAATCCTGCAGTTTTGCGACCTGGCTCTGGACTTCCGCCGAACCGGGCTGGGCTTCGTCAGCTTTTAACCTGCCAAATTCCACAAAGAGCTGCATCAGCCCCTTTGCCACAGTCTGCTCTTCTTCCTTGCTCCTGCCTTTGGCTTTCTGCTCAAATTCCTTGTAGGCCTGCGTTTGTCCCCACTGCTCTTTCGCCTGTCTGGCGTATTCGTCAATTTTCTTAGTGTCAAATACCGTAAAATCCATGGTCCTCACTCCTACCAATTTTATTCCACGGGCGAACTCAATTAAATTCTCCAGATGTTCCTTCTTCATTGTCAGCAAGATAATCTGCTGTTCCAATGCCTTGCTCCTGTCATAATCAGGCCTGGATAAAATCTCCTTGATTTCTTTTAGAGGGAATTCCAATTCCTTGAACAGCAAAATCTGCTGCAGCATTTCCAAAGCTGTATCGTCATACAGCCGGTACCCGGATGCTGTATATTCCGTTGGTTTCAGCAAGCCGATTCTGTCGTAATACTGCAGGGCGCGTACGCTCACCCCTGTCAGCTTGCTTACTTCATTTACTGTCATCATGGTCCTCGCCTCCTTCCGTGTAAGAATAGCATAAACTATTACGCTGCGTAGGAGTCAAGACTTTTTAAAAAACAAATCTCTGCTGAATATGGTAGCTGACAAAGAACAATAGCGTATCTACCACGCCCTAATTTTCCAAAATATACTGGAACGCCGTTTTAAGCGCCCTGCCTTTTCCTCTGTTGACCTCGTGCACAAGCACTGTCCCGCCGTTTTCTGCCACCAAGGACCTTGCTTTCTCAAAAATGGCTGAGTACTTGTCTCCGCTGCCGTCATCAACCAAGATTACCGGTCCTATCTTGTTCTCTGCCAATGTACTGAGAAGTACCGGTAAATTACTGTCGGGTTCATATGCCGGAATTATTACAGGTATCATTTTCTCACCTCATCGAATTTAGTCATTTGGACAGATTCAACCACTTCCTAGCAGTCTAATCCAGTTTACATCCTGAAACTTCATCGTCAGTTGAATCCACTTTATATCTTACAATTTCATCGTCAGCTGAATCCGCTTTTTCTTCAAATCCACGCTCATCACCTTGACTTCCACGATATCCCCCACGCTGACTGCCTCCAAGGGATGCTTAATATAGCGTTCTGTCATCTGTGAAATATGCACCAAGCCGTCCTGATGGACGCCGATGTCCACAAACGCGCCGAAATCAATGACATTGCGCACCGTCCCTTTTAATATCATACCTGGCGTTAAGTCTTTCATTTCCAAAACATCGGTGCGAAGGATGGGTTTGGGCATCTCATCCCTGGGGTCGCGCGCCGGCTTCTCCAGTTCCTTTACGATATCCTGCAACGTCAGTTCGCCGACTTCAAGCTCCAGGGCAAGCTTCTTGTAATCAGAAATCTTCTTTGAAATGCCGGAAAGCTTCCCTCCACGGATATCCTCGGGCACAAATCCCAGCTTCTGCAGCAGCTTCCTAGCTGCCTCATAGCTTTCCGGGTGGACGCTGGTGCCGTCCAGAGGATTTTTCCCATCGCTAATACGCATGAATCCGGCACATTGTTCGTATGCCTTGGGCCCTAATTTCGCCACTTTCAGCAATTGGGCGCGAGTGAGGAACCTGCCGTTCTCTTCACGGTAAGCTACGATATTTTTGGCAATGGCCTTGCTGATGCCGGATATGTACTCCAACAGGGAAGCGGACGCTGTATTCAAATCCACGCCTACTTTATTTACACAGTCCTCCACCACGCCATTCAGCGTGCCGCTGAGTTTTTTCTGATTCATGTCGTGCTGATACTGCCCTACGCCAATGGATTTGGGGTCAATCTTTACTAATTCCGCCAATGGGTCCTGCAGCCTTCTGGCAATAGATGCAGCGCTTCTTTGCCCTACGTCAAAGTTGGGAAATTCTTCCGTGGCAAGCTTGCTTGCCGAATAGACGGAAGCCCCCGCCTCATTTACAATCACGTACTGCACCGGTTTGGGGATTTCCTTTAACAAATCCACAATTATCATCTCTGACTCGCGGGACGCCGTTCCATTGCCCACAGAAATCAGGGAAATATCGTATTTATCAATCAGTTTTTTGAGGACGGCTTTGGACTGCTCCACTTTATTCTGGGGCGCCGTCGGGTAAATGACTGTGGTGTCCAGTACTTTTCCCGTAGAATCCACCACGGCAAGCTTACAGCCGGTACGGAATGCCGGATCCCAGCCCAACACAACCTTCCCGGCAATCGGCGGCTGCATCAGCAGCTGTTCGAGATTTTTGCCAAACACTTTTATCGCCCCATCCTCCGCGCGTTCCGTCAGTTCATTGCGGATTTCGCGCTCAATTGCTGGGGCAATCAGGCGTTTGTAGCTGTCCTCAATCACAGCATGCAGAACCTCTGTGGTATGGGGATTGTCCCTGACAACCGTCTTCTTTGCCAAATACTGCAGAATCTGTTCTGTGGGCGCCTCGACTTTCACCGTAAGGATTTTCTCTGCTTCGCCGCGGTTCAATGCTAAGATACGGTGTCCGGCAAGCTTCGCCAGACCCTCCTCGAATTCATAATACATCTCATAGACGGACTCTGCCTCGGGGTCTTTTGCTGTCGACACAATCTTGCCCACACGCATCGTCAGGTCACGGATGTATTGGCGGTAATCAGCCTCATCGGAAATTCCTTCTGCCAGAATGTCCATTGCGCCCGCAATGGCGTCCTGCACTGTCTCCACTTCCTTCTCCGGATTGAGGAAACACTCTGCCTCCTGCTCTAAAGGCTTGTCCGTCATCTGCAGCAGAATGATATTTGCCAGAGGCTCAAGTCCTTTTTCCTTGGCAATTGTCGCCCGCGTACGCCGCTTCGGGCGGTAGGGACGGTAAAGGTCTTCCACTGCCACCAATGTTTCTGCTGCCAGGATCTGCTGTTTCAGCTCCTCCGTCAGTTTGCCCTGTTCCTCAATACTGGATAATACCTGCTCCTTCTTCTCCTCCAGATTCCGCAGATAAGTCAGACGTTCAAACAAATTGCGCAGCACCTCATCATTGAGGGCGCCTGTCGCTTCCTTGCGGTATCGAGAGATAAAGGGGATCGTATTCCCCTCGTCAATCAGTTTCACTGCAGCCTCTGCCTGCTGCGTTTTGATTTGCAGTTCTTCTGCTAATTTTGCAATAATATCCATTACAGCGCTCCTTACTACTTCTTTGCATCTTTATATTCTGACATATGGCAAACCGCTGCTGCCATAAATTAAGACGTAAGCCGTATTACAGGCTTGCGTCCTTCTGCCGTTATCTCGTGCATGCTTATTGATTATAACACAGCCCCAAACATCCGGCAATCATATATTTATTCCCGCGAGCAATACACCCATCAGCAAGCTTCTGGGTATTTGATTTGTATTTTTCTTATAAAGATGCTACAATAGATGAAATAGTAAAGGAGGAATACTAATGGACTATAATGAGTATCATATGCCGGATATCCCCAATGCCCCTAACACAAACTACATAGAAAAGCGCTCTACTAGCATGGCGATTGCCTCTATGGCATTGGCAATTGCCGGAATGGTAATGGGCTGCTGTGTCTATCCCGCTATTATTTTCGGTTCCCTGGCAATCATTCTGGCACTGCTTTCACGCGGCGGTGAGATGACTACCAACGGATACGCCAAGGCCGGGCTGATTTTGGGCAGCATTGCCATTGTTTTCGGCATCTTGTTCCTAATCTATTCACTTACTGTTCTCTTTATACAGTTTGGCGGTCTGGAAGGATATATGAACTATATTGAAGAACTGATGGAAAAAATGGGGGATCCTTCTTACACAAACCCCTACGATATGTATCAGGATATATACCAGGATATGTACCAGAACTTATAATTTGAATACAGGCATGGGGTGTTTATAAAATCCAACTATTCAGAACTCCATGGAAATAGAAAATCAGACCGTTCAAATTTATTTGAAAAGGTCTGATTTTCTATTTCCATGGGGGTGATAATCCCCTCAGCCACAGACAAAAGGCCGAAAAGGCAAATGCAAAGCATTTCTGGAATGCCTTGCGACGTGCATCCGTGCGCAGCCTTGCGGAGCAGTTATAGTAAACGCATTCATTCCGTGCGTTTACTGTAATTTATTATGCTGGGAATTCCTGCGCCTGACTTATCTCCCCGCTCAGGTCACGGTAAAAATTAACGCTAACCTGCATCATATACGGTGTGACCCACAACATGCCGATGCCGCAGGACAAAAGACCGAGCAGCGACCAGCCAATAAAACTCAGGTAAATATAAAACAGCCTGCCCATATTTCCTTCCATCATCTGCGAACTCGTGCGCAGCGCCTCCATCACGCCCATATCGATGTGTTCCACCAGCAGCATATATGCCTGGGACAGCCGCAAGGATACAATCAGCACAACTATCGTTCCCGCTATGTACAATGCCACGCCAATCGCAATCGCTAAGATTGTATCGGCAACCAGCCCTACAACCAAACAGATTGTTCCTGGCAATACACACACTATTTCAATGACAAACACCAGCACATAACTGAGGATATAACGGTCTGGCCTTCTGGTGAACTCCGAAAACATCATCCCTATACTGACTTCCTGCTTCCTTGCAAACCCCAAATACATCCGCAGTATCCCGCACTGCAGAACCATGGAAACCGCGGAAATAATAATTGCCGCAATCATATAAGTGATGTACTGCACGGTTCCGCTGCCGGTAATGACAAGCAGGAAATAAAATGGCATCAGCAATCCTGACACCACCATCTGCACCAACAAATTGGCTCCGATTGCCAGACCCCAATGACCAGTTAAATGTTCTCTTGATAATCTTTTTAACTCTGCTGATGTTGTTCTCATAATCAATAACGCTCCGTTTCAAATTCTTCCATCGGCCTTGTTGCATGGTCAAAACCATTCCCCCGCACTGCATTGGCAAAGAGCTGCCTCCGATTGGTGGCATAGGGGTTTTGCCTTGCTGCATAAGAATTCCCTTTATCCTGATTTACACCATAGGAATTCTCCTGTTCCTGGCTATCTGTTTGGGATTCCCCTGTTCCAGAATCTGCAGGATATCTGATTTTCGTTGTCGTCGTGCCTCCGGACACATAACTCTTCCCACATTCCGGGCAGACCGACATCTCTATGCGCACAGAAGCCGAAACTACTTCCCCTCCTTGCTGCTCTGCCTTGCTGTACGCATTTGCTACATGCTCTCCCTCGTGGGCGCGTACGCGGCTCGCCGCCGCCTCCGGAGAAATATGCGCCGCTGCTTTAAAGGATACATTCTCATCTGAGCCGTCCTTATACTTGCGGTTCTTACAGGTCTGGCACTCCTCGCCCGGCTCTTTCTCACGGAAACCATCCTTGGGCTTCTCTTCTTTCTGTGCCTTCCTGCCTTTAGGCAATTCTGCATCCTGCTGTATATTCCCTTCTCCTGGCATCTTTCCTGCCTGCTCTGCCTCTTTGGGTTCCTGCTCCCCAGCCCCCGGCATAGTGGTACGTCCATATCCCTGATTCAAGCCGTTATAATATGTATTCATTCTTACCATGAAATCTGACATGCTGCCATCCCCTTCCCTGAATATTACAAGCTTAAAGGTACTATAACACATATTCGCCCCTTTGACAAATGTAAAAAATATTCTTATACTAAAACCAGCCGCAGTTTTGTTGAAAAATTAATCGAAACTGCTGCCAATATCGTTGATAAAGCCAGGAGGTGATTTTTTGAGAGAACATAAAAAGGAAGAAACCGCTTTATTTTTTACCGGATGGGCATTAGTTTTTATGGCGGTCGTCCTCTATCTGCTATACCATCTCCTGCCCTTACCTTATGAGAAACTGATGGTCCCCTGTATCTTTTACAGCGCCACCGGGCTATATTGTCCTGGCTGCGGCGGCACTAGAGCAATATCCGCCCTGCTGCACGGAAAATTCCTTACTTCTTTTATATGCCACCCGCTTGTACTCTGTACTGCCGTCATAGGAGGCTGGTTTTTAATCAGCCAGTCGATAGAACGAATTTCAGGACACCGCATTAAAATCGGCATGAGTTACCGTGATTCCTATATCTGGGCTGCCCTGGGAATCGTGATTATTAATTTCATAATTAAAAATCTGCTGCTGTTGGTATGGAACATTGACTTACTGCAAAATATCACCTTTTCCCTGTGATTTATTAAGGAAGATATTGCTTCGCAATTGTGCTCGGCGCAGCAAATCGTCCAAGGTCTCCGTTTCACTGCGGTCCGCGCTAAACGGACATCCACCGGATATCCAGCGCCCTCATGAGTGAGGGATTTAGGGAGTTGATGCGGACTTGTCCGCTTTGTTCTGTTATTTTCCTATCAGGTAATCAATCATTTCGCAGCCTCTGTCAATGCAATGCCCCGATTGCCCTGCTTCTTTTTCATTGTATTTCCAGGAATTCTTCTGAATTTTCGTGCTGTCGTAAAGCAGGTAGGGAACGCTGTCCCCAGTATGCGTCCGAAGGGCAATTGGCGTAGGATGGTCGGGCATCACAAGCATACGGAACTCTGCTCCCGCCTGCTCCAAGCCAGACTTAATCGGCGCAATCACACGCGCATCCAAGTACTCAATCGCCTGTACTTTGCGCTCCACGCTGCCCTGATGCCCCATCTCGTCCGGCGCTTCTAAATGCACGTAGACAAAGTCACAGTTCTCTTTTGTCAGCGCATCCACCGCTGCCTGGGCTTTGCCCTCATAATTGGTGTTCAGCCCGCCATTGGCGCCTTCCACGGTAATACTTTTCATGGATGCTCCCACTGCGATTCCCTTTAAGAGATCCACTGCGGATATCATTGCGCCTTTCAATCCAGTTTTCTCCTCGAACGAAGATAAAGACGGCCTTGTGCCAGCTCCCCAGAACCAACAGGAATTTGCCGGGTTCAGGCCCTTCTTCTTACGCTCTATGTTGATGGGATGATTAACCAGAATCTCATAGCTTTTTTTCATCATTTCCCTCAGCACAGAATCCTGGGGCAGATACTGTCCGATTGTCCTTCCCAGCACATCGTGGGGCGGCGTCAGATCCATAACTTTACCCTGATCCCAAATCAGCAGATGGCGGTAGCTGGTTCCCACATATAATTTATAACAATCCGTCTCCAATTCCTTTTTCACTGCTTCTATGAGGATAGCTGCTTCCTCGGTAGAAATCTCCCCGGAACTGTGGTCTAAAATTTTCTTATCTTCGTAATTTTCTTCCTCTTCCGAGAGCGTTACAATATTGCAGCGCAGGGAAACGTCCGTGGGCTTCATATCCACCCCGATGCTCAATGCCTCCAGGGGAGAACGCCCGGAATAATAAATCTTCGGGTCATAGCCCAGCACGGAGAGGTTCGCCGTATCGCTTCCTGGTGACATTCCCTCTGGAATCGTGTGTACCATGCCAATCTCTCCGGCTGCTGCCAGCGCATCCATCTGCGGAGTCCTGGCATATTCCAATGGGGTCATGCCCCCCAGTTCCTCTATCGGGCGGTCTGCCATGCCATCGCCCAGCACAATCACATATTTCATTGTCTTCTTTCCACCTTTCCAGACAGAATGCCCCAAAAGCAGCAAGGCTTCTGAGACATTCCCATTTCTCTATACGACACGGATTCTCTGCAGCATATCCTGTCCACTTATACGACACGGATTCTCTGCAGCATATCCTGTCCACTTATACGACACGGATTCTCTGCAGCATATCCTGTCCGCTTATACGACACGGATTCTCTGAATCACATGCAGTCCGTCTGTTTTCTTCTCGAAATCATCCTCACTCATCTTCCCTGTCAGGAAGCCAATCTCACCGCTTATTTCCGGCACTTCCACGAATTCCACTTCCCCGAACAGGGATTGCACTTTCTCCTTGTCGTCTGTGCTGCGTACGAAGAAACGGCTCTCGCTCCTGCCCTTATCCACCAAATCCATCTTCTTGGAACTCCAGGATATGAGGATATTCTTGTGCAGATGCTTGACAATATCTACTATGTCGGCCACTACCGCACTGGCAGTCGGCAGTTTCCCTGCACCGCTGCCATAAAACATGGCATCGCCTAAAACATTGCCGTGCACGAAAATTGCATTGAACACATCATTGACGCTGTACAGAGGATGCTGCTGTGAGAGCATGAACGGAGCAACCATCGCACAATATCCGTCTTTGGTTTTCCTGCTGGTGGCAAGAAGCTTGATGACAAGCCCCAAAGCCTTGGCATACTTGATATCGTCTGCAGTAATCTTGGAAATTCCCTCCGTATAAATATCTTCAAAATCCACCTGCTGCCCACACACGAGGGAAGTGAGGATGGCAATCTTCCTGCAGGCATCATAGCCCTCCACATCTGCCGTGGGGTCAGCTTCCGCATAACCTCTGGACTGTGCATCTTTGAGCACATCGGCAAACTCCAATCCCTCAAAGGTCATCTTGCTGAGAATATAGTTGGTAGTTCCATTCAAAATTCCTGTAATCTCCTCAATCTCATCCGCGGTCAGCGAAGAATTGAGCGGACGGATAATTGGAATGCCGCCGCCCACGCTGGCTTCAAACAGGAAATTGATGTTCTGTTCCTTGGCAATGGCAATCAATTCTGCGCCATGCTTTGCCACCAATGCTTTGTTGGAGGTCGTTACATTCTTACCCGCCAATAATGCACGTTTTACAAACGTATATGCCGGCTCCACGCCGCCCATGGCTTCCACGACCACCTCAATTTCCGGGTCCTCTGCAATCACGTCATAGTCATGGATGACCTTGTCTTCCATGGGGTCTCCCGGAAAATCGCGCAAATCCAAAATGTACTTTACCTCAATCCCATCGCCCGCACGTTTGGCAATGCTCTCGCTGTTGGTGTTCAATACTTCTACTACGCCGGAACCAATCGTCCCATAACCTAAAATCGCTATCTTAATCATAATGTCACTCCCTAGCTAAAATTTTTAAATAATGAACTCCCTCCTGCTGCTCAATGTTCTCCACCATCTGTGACACATTCTTGGTGTCCGGCAGCACATCTACGCTCAGGGTGAGGGAGGCAATTCCGTTGACTGGAATACTCTGATGGATGGTCAGAATATTCGCGTGGAAATCCGCCACAATCTGCAGTACAAGGGACAGAAGCCCCGGCTTATCATCCATCTGTATCACCATTGTGATAGTTTTACCCTTGGCATTGTCGTGAAATGGAAAAATATCATCCTTATACTTGTAAAAAGAACTTCGGCTGATTCCCACGGAATCGGTCGCCTCCTGCACGGATTCTGCGCGCCCGGATTCTATCAGCTTCTTCGCCTCCACGACTTTCAATAATACCTCTGGAACGGCTTTCTTCTTTAAAACAAAATATTTCGTCTTGTCCTCCATGACGCCTCCGGTTTGTTTGCCTGTGAAATACATTTGTGTTCACTGCAAAGATATTAGCATATTTGTCCTGCAAATGCAAGTACTTTTGCGTAACAGTTCAGCCAGCCGAGTTAAATTGGGGAAAATCGTGCTAAGTGCCCTATGGGTATGCACGAATTTTACACGATTTAGTTCGGCTGAGGGTGCTGAGTCCCAGTGGGACTCGTTTAGCACGGACCGAAACGAAGTGAAGAACGCCATCTTATGAGCAAAGTTAGCATTTGACCTGAGGGGGGACCATATGGCATGAGGAGGGACCCACGAAGTGGGAGGAGCCCTGATGCCTTTTATCGGCTTCATTAAAGTAAATCGAAGTTGGGGCGAGTCCTGAGGTCTCCTGACGTTTCTCAATAAGATAAAGCAGCGTGAAAACGCCGTAGGTTGCTAAGTGCCAGTGGCACTTGTCAAGCAACGACCGAAGCGAAGCGTAGAACTTTGCGAATGGCGTGGGCTGAACTGTTACGAGCCAAGGACCAGCATAAAGCGTTAAATTTTGCAATCCAAAACTCAACGAAAAACTGCAGCGCTACTTTAAAATTTCCGGCTGCCGCCGCTGGACCTGCGCCCTCCAGAACCGGTATGTACCGTACTGCGGCTGCCGCCACCGCTTCTTCCTGTGCTGCTCTGCGGCTTGGGGATGTGCCGTTTTGTGACAAAGGAATTGACAAGCCTGTCTTCCTTTACAGTCAGATGGACACATCCATTTTTTTCAATTGGATATTGGTAACCGCCAAATTTCTGACGATATTTGCCAAAGATACCTAAAACCGTCACGCCCCCTGCAGCAACCGCCAGTCCAAGGGCAATAAGAATTTCTGACAATGTGATGGATTTTCTTGCTGGATATTTGATAATTTCTCCAGTATCTTCGTCATATAGATGGTTCTGGCCCGCATTTTCATCTTGATAGGAATTCTCCACTTCCTGCAGCATCTCCTGCAGAGCGGCAGCATATTTTTCCCCAGAAATCTCCTCATATCCGGCATCAAGAATCTTCTCGGCACGCATATCGGTGATATAATACATCGCCTCTCCGAAAGCGCGCACCACTATCTCACGATTGTCCATGTCTATTGCACAGATAACGCCGTCATCTTTGGCAGTGTAATTATCAAACCAGCTTTCGACAAATGAAGTTGCATCCTTTCCGCCAGCATCGTCCGTGGTCAATGCCATAAACTCCCAGCCTGTACGCGTTTCCAATTCCGTCAGCCGCGCATTTATCTCTTCTGCCTCCGCTTCCGACAGCAGACCTGCCTGGTCCATTAGCTGCATGTTTTCTTTTGCCCGCACAGGCAGCATGCAGACAGATATCACGCACAGGAAAAAAGCCATTGCTAAGTATTTCTTCCACGTTTTCATAACATCCATCCTCCCAGCAGCCCCAGCAGAAATACTGCCATAAATATGGCAGCTCCCAGAATCCAGACTTTCGCTGCGTCAACCGGCAGTTCGCCGTATACTTTGCCATCCTGCCCATTCATGGAATAATAATACATTTTTCCATCCCTGCCTTTATATGTAACAGTCCACACCGGAAGCATGATATAGTCCCAATTCTCCCGCTCCGTACGCAGCTGGCAGCCGCGCACATTGAGATGGGAATAGCCGTTTATGGTATCCCGAAGAAGCTTAACACCAAAATCTTTGGCGTCCTTTGCCACCTCCGCCTGTAAATCGGCGCGCTCTAAGTCCCGCTTCTCTGCCTGAAACCCCGACAGATATCCCATATGGAATTCCTGCACTTTGCTGACATCATAGGGCAGCACTCCCTCCGCCAGCTTGAGGCTGTTTTTTTTCAGCGCATTCTTGGTTATGTCCTCCAGATGGACAGTTCCGCTGCGCTGCACATGGTAAACTTTCGTCTCCGTATATTCCGTCTCCCCGCTGCGCCAGACACGAATGTTTTTCCCTTCCGCCTGGAGTGCGCCGCTCATATCCATATCCGCCATCCAATAGGGAAAATAGACGCCGGAAATCTTCTCAATCTGTTGCTTGTTGAAAAATGCCCTTGGCACAAATTTCTTGCTGTGCACATATTGCAGGAATTTCTCAGTCGCCTGTTCTTTATCAATTGAAAAGGGAATAATCTTATGGGGCAGAAATTCCCCGGATACCCTGCCGGACAGCACCACCGGATTGTGGCAATAGTAACAAAAGGTTGCTGCTGTTGTCCGGTCTGTGACAATCTCGGCCCCACAGCTGGGGCAGTGGTACATAACGCCTTCCTCTCCCCCAGACGCCTGGTACATAGGCGCGCTTTGCTCTTCCTCCGCTGCGGGCTTCATCTGCGCAAGCTCCTGCTGTGAAAACGCAGAAGCACAGTATTCGCATTTGTACTTCTGCGTTGCAGGATGGAAGATCAGTTCGCCGTCGCAATTCGGGCATTTGTAACTGATTACTGCCATCTCTTATCTCCTTTGATGCTAATTTACTGTCTTGGCTGCCCGCACTGCGAACAGAACTTGCCGCTGTTCACCTGACCGCAGGCACATGTCCATGTTCCATTGTCGGCCGGCTTGGCCTTGCCGCACTCTGAGCAGAATTTCCCACTGTTCACCTGACCACAGGCACATGTCCACGATACCGGTTCCTGGGGTTTCGGTTTGCCGCATTCAGCACAGAACTTGCCGCTGTTTTTTGCACCACATTCACAAGTCCATTCCTGCGCTGCATTTTGCCGCTGCATAGCTGCGTTATTCGGCGTTCCTGCATTCTGCTGCTGCATGGCTGCATTATTTGGCATTCCTGCATTCTGCTGCTGCATCTGCATTTGCTGCATATTAGCAGCGGACGCTGCGCCCATGGCGGAACCCATAGCGTTCATGCCCATTCCCATTCCCATAAATCCTGCCATGGCGCCAGCCGTGTTGGAACCTGCGGCTTCTAACCCGCGCGCCACATGCCCTTGCATATAGCCCTCACGGACTGTAGGGTCGCTCAGCATGGCTCCCTCATTGCGCATGTTAATCAATTCTGTGGATTTCTCATCATAAGTGACGCTGGCGATACCCACAGCCTGGATTTCCATGCCGCGCATCTGATTCCATTCCTCATCTAAGGTATCCGCCATATATTTTCCTAATTCACGTCCCTTGGAAGGCACATAGGAAATACGGATATTATCTGCAGACATCTGGTTGATTGCCGACTGCAGAGCTTCTAAAAACTCCGCCATATACTGCTCATTGATATCCTCAATCTGCACCTTTGACGCATTCCTGGGAATCGCTTCCGAGTAAAACTTAATGGGGTCTGTAACCTTAATCGAATACGTTCCATGGGTGCGCAGGAATAATTCGGCATTATAGAAATTGTCAAAATAATTGATGGGGTTCCTGGTGCCAAATTTAATTCCTTTGATTTCCTGTAAATTGATGTAAAATACTTTCTGCCTGGCGGGCGTCCCCCCGCCAAATTTGATACGGCTAAAAGACTCCCGGATGGCATCTCCCAACTCCCCATTAAATAATGAAGGAAGCGCTGAATTATCCACCTTAAAATACCCGGATTCCGCCGTGTAATCAACAATCCTGCCGCCATCCACCAACATCATGAACTGGTTGTCATACACATGGATGACGGAACCGTTGCTGACGGTACCATCAGTGCCTTTCTTATTCTGTCCTTTGCGGGTCTGGATGCCGCCGGTAAATACCGTGCGTTCCCCCATATCGTCCGGCTCAATCACTTCCAGCCATTGGTCTGCCAACCCGCCGGAGACGGACTGTATTGCCGCTTTTATTATTCCCATGATATCCCTCCGATTTCTACTGTGCGCCCGAAAGGCTCTTCCATTTCAGGTATGCATTGATGAACAGATCAAGATTCCCATCCATCACGCTGTCCACGTTGCCAGTCTCCGCATTGGTGCGGTGATCCTTGACCATCGTATAAGGCTGCATGACATAGGAGCGGATCTGGTTGCCCCAGCCAATCTCCGTGACCTCACCGCGGATGTCCGCCGCCTTTTTCTCATTTTCCTCCTGTTTCAAGAGATAGAGCTTAGCTTTTAACATCTGCATCGCTTTATCCTTATTCATGTGCTGGGAACGTTCATTCTGGCACTGCACCACAATCCCCGTGGGAAGGTGCGTGATGCGGATTGCCGAGGAGGTTTTATTGATATGCTGTCCGCCGGCTCCGCTGGAGCGGTAAGTATCTATCCTCAGCTCATCATCTTTAATCTCAATATCGAGGTCTTTCTCGATATCCGGCATAACATCGCAGGACGCAAAAGAAGTCTGACGCTTGCCAGCCGCATTGAACGGCGAAATCCGCACCAGGCGGTGCACGCCTTTTTCCGATTTGAGGTAGCCGTAAGCATTCTCCCCACGCACCTCAAAAGTTATCGACTTAATCCCTGCTTCCTCGCCGTCAAGAGAATCGAGCACCTCCACATCGAATCCTTTGTCTTCTGCCCAGCGTTTGTAC
>CANOHX010000052.1 GCA_947565885.1 uncultured Lachnospiraceae bacterium | reverse complement strand
TTCCTACATCTTTCTGCTGTCTTTCCGTATTCATCTTATCACCCCTTCATTTTTCATCTATATTGTAAAATATAGCAAGACATTATTTATGATAGCATATCCACCATAACCTCATACACCCTGCCATCTTCCAGCCCCCCTGCCCACAAAACCTGTCCATCCGCCTCGGCAGACGCTGTACACAGCTCATCGCTTTCCTCACCGTAAATCCACAGGCTGACGTTCCCATAGCGGCCAGGCGGTATATAGGAAGCAATACCCACCAAAATGATTTCACAAGAGAAATACCAAGCCATCCGCGCAATGAACAAATCCAAATCCTCGGATTCCGGCAAAGCAGTCTCATCCCACGGACGGATACCAGTAAGATTGCTCGCTGCCCTTGCATGGTAATCATCCCGACGCAGACATCCCATCAGCGTCTCCAGAAGCTGGGACAGATGCCCGGCAGAAAATCCGCTCAGCAAAACAACAGGAATTTCCACTGGGGGACAGGGACAAGGCTCGCTGCCTCGTACAGGCAGATGATTTCCGGCATTCTCTGTAAGCAAACGCCAAATCTGCTTCTGATCCAACGCTGGATTACTCTTGAGATAGGAAAGTATCTTAGCCGTAACCAGCGGCGCGGCATAGCTGTTGGATATTGGCGTTTCTGTCTCCAGCCCCTCTGTCGCCAGCTGATGTTTCGAGGAAGCCTGAAAATGGATTCTCGTAAACGAATCATGGAAATATGTATATTCATCATCCGAAAGTTCTGGATGGCACTTAACGCCAATAACACCCGGCAGATACGCCGGATAGGTGACAACACCCCGGTTACCAGCAGCCGCTACCAGAAATCTGTCCGATTCCAACAGACGATGTACCGCCTCTTCCAGCCTGGCAAAATCCTCAAACGCATACGTGCCGACACTGAGATGAACCAGCCGGATATCCATAGAAATGCACACTTCAAAAGCTTTCAGCAATCTGCCGATATTACCTCTCAGGGTATCCCCCTGCAAAATCTGTATACTAAACACATCTACATCTTTCAATCCCACATAACGCTGCACAATCCGGGCGCACACGGAACCATGGCTATGCGGCGAGACTGCATATTTTTTCTGAACAGCAACCGATAAATCATCATCAACCAGGAAACTCCCTGCCAATGGGCATACCTCAGGATGGATGCCATCATCTAAAATTGCCATACGGATTTTTTTATCTGGCATATGGAATCATTCCTCTCTGACACAACCATCCCCTCACTTTACATCCTGGTATTTTTCAGCTTGCAGACGGTACATATGTGCATACATCCCATCTGATTCTATCAATTCCTCATGTCTGCCCATCTCTGTCAAAGAACCATTGTCCAGCACCAGGATTACATCACACAAATGCACATTGGACAGCCTGTGCGATATCAGAATCGCACCTTTTCCTGCATACAACGCCTGGAACATAGAAAACACCTCGTCTTCCGACTGCGCATCCAAAGCCGCTGAAGGCTCATCCAAAATATAAATATCCGCTTCACGGAAAAATGCCCGGGCAATCGCTATTTTCTGCCACTGCCCACCAGACAGTTCCTGCCCGCTTTCATCGTACCTTCTCGTCAGATAAGTATCCACACCCTGAGGAAACCGAGCCGTAAATCCATCTGCCCCGCTCTTCTTAAGGGCAGCCATAACTTTCCCCATATCGCCAGCTTTACTGACATCAGACAGCGAAACAGACTCGCCGACCGTAAAGGCATAATTACTGTAATCTTGAAAAACTGTGCTGAACCGGCTGCGCAGACTATCCAGCGTATATTCCCGGATATCCTTGCCGTCCATTATAATCTGCCCTTCCACAGGGTCATAAAAACGGAGCAGAAGTTTGACAACCGTAGTCTTGCCGCTTCCGTTTACCCCTACCAGGGCAACTTTCTGCCGGCTGTGGAAACTAAAGCTTACATTCTTCAAAATCCATGGCAGATTATCCCCATACCGAAAACTGACGTTTTTAAATTCAACGGTAAAAGACGGTTTCTCAAGCTTATGTTCGCCATCGGTCCTTATATTACCCTGCAGTCCCAGAAACTTCCTGTAATTCTGAATGCGCATCTTGCCGTCCGACAACTGCGTATAGCTATAAATTACCATGTACATGCTTCCCAAAACCTGGGTCATGATTCCTTGCAGAAAAGAATAATCCCCAATGGTATGCAGCTCCTGAAGAACCGACAGCCCCAGCAGAAAAAGAAAAACTGCCGCGACAATTTCAGGAAGCGCCGAGAGCAAAATCAAAACCCGTGTATAACGCAGCGAAATCTTCCTCTTTTTAGAAAACAATACCTCCCAAATACCAAGGAACTTCCTGCTGATAAACGGAAAAAGGTTATATATTCTCACATCTTTGGCAAACTCCCGTTCCAGCAGCACATCTGAAGCATACTGCATTTTCCGCTCCTCGCTCATATACTGCCTCTGAAAACCATATATTGCTTCCACCTGTCTCAGTTCAGCAACCGTACATGGAATCACCGAGAGAACAAACACAATAGGCAAAAGCGGGCTGAATGGGAACAGACATACGAAAGCAACCATAAACTGAACAAGATAGCGTACAAAATCCATCGCCAAAAAAGCAGAATTTGTAACCAGGGGACTGTTCATGCTCGCATCATTCACCTCATTGTAGAATGCTGCCGAGTCAAAAAACGATAAATCCAATTCTGACGCTTTCTTCATGATACGATGTTTTGTTACCGTATCCATCCTGTCACGATGCAGTCCTGTATAGTAAGTGCTCAATGTGCCAATTCCTTTATTCAGAATATTGAGCGCTAACAGCAACAATGAAAAAATAAGAAATGACCGCATCAGCATCTCGGGCTGCGAATCCTCCGAGCCAATCCCGGCAAGAAGATTTATGAGAAGTCTTGTAAATGTAATCACTGCAAACGGAACGCTCAGGGAGACAATATTTATCAGCATACGGATGATAAAAAATTTTCTCGATGTCTCCCATAATATTCCGCTACAGTAACCGATTATCTGAAAAAATTCCCAGAAACCCCTTATCGTTTTCTTCATACTCCCTCTCTGTCTTTCGTAAAACTGCTACTTACACCTTATCCAATTGCCAACCCACCGTTTTGTGCTCTGATTATAAAGACGCTTATACGTCACTCCATTTTCAATTTTATACTTCCATATATAAGCATATGCCATGGGCATGACAGCTTCTGTCTCACTTGCCATTGCCTGCGCCTCGTACGCTGGCGCTGCCAGCAGCCCGGAAACAGAGACACAGGCAGCCATCAAAACAATTACGATTTTCTTTCTTCTAATCTTCATTCTTCCATTCCTCCTCATTCTTAATAATTTCAAATTCCATAAACGGTTCTGTTATTTCCAAAACTTCCCCCACAAAATCACCATCAATATATACACAATAGCGACCGTCTCTCTCTATCAAATAGGACGTTTCGGGATTGGGATAACTAAACGTACCAGGAACTTCCTCTGAATATAAAGATTCCACAACAACAGAAAACGACATTAGAAACAACAGGCACGAGAATGCTGCCACAAGAACGCCTTTCCGTCTTTTTCCTTGCCAATGGTTATCCCAGATACAATGGAATCTCTGTCTTACAGTATCGCCTTTCCGTACGGCAAACGTAATCATCAGCGGCGTCCTATCCATCGTCCCCGCTTTCATCGACTTGAGGATGCATTCCATATAGCTAATCTTCTCCTCTTCGCTGAATCTGGCTGCCAAGAGACAATCCACCCTAATCTCCAACACCCGCACAACCAACCTCCTTAGCAGGTAGACAGCCGGATTCCACCAATATGCTATACAGAGAATCTCACATAAGATTTTCACCAGCATATCACGATGGTAATAATGGAGCATCTCGTGCCTTAATATAAAATAAATCTCCCCTTGCGAATAATTAATCTCCGGCATCAGAATCCGCGGATGGACCAGACCGAAGACTGCCGGCGTCCGGACGCCCGGGACAAGCAAGACCTTAAACTTCTTCGTCTTCCCATAGTCCCTGTTTATCTCACTGACAACAGAATCCACATTATGCTTAAAATAGCCGGGACACTTGCCGAGCATATGTATAAAATGAAAATACTCCCCTACGCGCAGACAAAGGATACACATTGCACCTGCCATCCACGCAAACAGCAAGAGCTGCCCTACAGTCACCTCAAACGCTTCCATACTTATCTCCCAAAATATCAAGTCCCGGAGACGCGTCATGATATGCTCACTGTAAAACGTTACCGTAAAGCCAAACTCAACCGGAAGCAATATCCGCACTACAATCGCTGTCAGAAAGATGCAGATATACCTCCCCATTGCTTTCAAAGTAACATCCCTCTTAATAATAACCCATGCCAAAACCGTGAGTAATGTGCTGCTTACCAGGCAGGACAGCAGGGAAGCCAGTGTTACTGCCATGCAATTTTCTCCCTCCTTACCGAGGCCTTTTCTCTTGTATATACCTCTCCAATTCGTCAATCAGCTCTCCGTCATTTTCCGCGCTGTCAAACAATGCATTGAGGAATCTTGCCTTCATCCCTGACTTGCCAAACGGAAACACCTCCGACGTCACAAAATTAACCGCATATTCCTCCGGCGTGATGACGGGCGCATAGCTTCTTGAGAGTACTGTCCCGCTTTGAACGATATCGGCAACCTTTATAAAATCCCTCTTGAGGAGCTTCTTCAGCACAACCTGCACCGTATTGATGCTGAGGCCCTGCTTCCTTTTGGGAATCTCCGAGGCAATCAGCGGTTTCCCTTCTGCCCAAAGTATGTTCATAACATCCAACTCGCGTTTGCTCAATGCAAAATCTTTCTTATCAGCCATTTCTACCTCGCTATTATGTTTAATTTTCTGTTATCATACATCATAATACAATGTATTCATCCATAAGTCAATGTTTTTTATATAAAAAAATACATATTTTGTATTAAAATAATTTATCAATTTATATTTATGAAAAAAAACACCCCTTTGGAGCAAGAACTTCTCTCAATCCTTACTCCAAAGGGGTGTTTTACGAAAACATATCCGCTTAATAACATTTACCGCATCCGAATTTTTCTTATTTTTTTCTGTCCTCTTTTCAAATTTTTCACGTTCTTCCCTGCGTTTGTGAATTGCATTTTCGCGTTCTGACTCAGTGTTCTTCCTCAATCAACTGAAAAAGGTATGCTGCCTCCTATAGGCATCATTATCTTTCTGGCTTAATTCACTCTCTACCTGCGCCAGCTTTCTCTCCAGGTTCTCCATTTTCTGTTCATCACCGGAGGCTGACTGAATCTGCTGCTTTAACTGCTGCCTCTTCTCTTTCAGCCTCTCGATTTCCTTGTCAATCCCATCCGTATTACCAGTGCATTTCTCGACAGGTTTTCCTGAATTGTCTGCATCGGCTTTCGGTCTTTTGCCATCTTCATTTACATCAATTCTTTCCCCCTTTACTTTGGGCTGTTCCTCTTTATCTGCAGCGCCTGTTTTCCCGGGGGCATCGTAAAAGACTTTTTGGTTGCCGTTCTCATCCTTTCCTATCCGATACAGACCGCTGGGCTTGGCAGAAGATTTTTCGCTGCTGACATATTCATCATGCGAAACAGATGCTCTACCCGTTACCTTTTCGTCATTCTGACCTTTTTTAGCCTGCTCTGCTTTTTCAGCCCTCGCAAGGGACTGTTTTTCTTTCAGCTGCTCTGCATAACTGGCTTGGGAACGATTATAGTTTCCATTGATTTGTATTGACATAATCCTGCCTCCTTAAATATTATTGTCAGGCAGCACAGTCCGCAAAACACTGCATTCCTACTGCCTTCCATAATTTCTTTCGACCGGTTGAATGTGAGAAAACAGCTATTTGCAGTGAGTGGTTCTGGCAATGCAGCAGAATGTAAAAAACTATCATGAAAGCCCAATTCAAAAATAATCAATCCATCCATTCTGTCTTCTTTTTTACAATTTCGTAAAAATCCTCCTTCACCATCTCATACTTAGACGGATCTCGCAGGATTGCGGAAGGATGGTAGGTTGCAGTCAGCGCACAGTTTTTGCGGTAAATCCATGTGCCGTGCTGCCTGGTAATTCTAAAATCCGCAGAAATGATGCGCTGCGCGGCAACACGTCCCAGGCAGACTATAATTTTAGGCTTGAGAAGATAAGTCTCATATTTGAGATAGGGAAAGCACGCTTCTTTCTCCTCGTCTTTGGGGTCGCGGTTGCCTGGAGGGTGGCATTTTACAATATTTGTAATGTAAATTTCCTCCCTGGTCAGCCCGCAATCCCGTAGTAGGCTGTCCAAAATTTCCCCGGAGCGTCCGACAAACGGAATCCCCTGCTGGTCTTCCTGCCCGCCCGGCGCTTCGGCAATCAGCATAATATCTGCCTGGTGGCTTCCACGACCCATGACGGGTCGGTTTCTGGTCCTGCTCAATGGGCAGCAGGTACAGGCGGCAATGTGCTGTTCGATGTCGTTCCATGTGTATTGCATAGGTTCTCCTTATTGCTAGCTATTTACAATCTTTTTATTATCTCCTCCAACTTATCATATATCTGCTGCGGCGTATCCTCTCCCTGCAGGAATGATGACTTGATACCACATTCCCGAATCCCATCCATCCACCGCAGCGCGCTCTCCCTGCTGACGCCATTGTACAGCAGCCCATAATATATATACGCCAGTTCATTGGATACATTGGTATGGAATACCATCGGGTCATCGGAATTGATGCAGACCATGACGTTGTCCTCCCCGCCAGGCTTGTTCAGTTTATAAATTTGGTGCTCTGTAATTTTGTCCACCTCCCCGATAGCTACATTAGAAGATGGATTCATCTCCACGACAATTCCTTTCCGCCCCAATTTCTGACGCAATATTTTCTGCAGCATTTCTGTAATCTGGATATCCTGCCTGGTGACTTCATAGTGAATCGGGCATTCCATTTCCGTGAGAAATTTCTTGCAATGCCGCGCCAAGGCAATCTTTTCCCCATTCCATAAGATTTTGCTGCACGCATCAGCCCTGACCTCTTCACAAAAGCCAACGTCTTCCGCTTCCAGGCATTTATGGTAATTGCCGCATTCCATATCAAACATCTTCAGATATCCCTCTATCAATACCTGCAGGGGAATATTCTGTGCCCTGCCATAGATGCCCTTTGCAAGTTCATATACTTTCCCTTCTAAATAGGCAATCAGTGTGGAACTGCATTCCACCGTATCCTGGCTCAGCATATAATACGCCCAAATATAATTATCCAAGGCCTCACTTCTAGGCAAAACGACAAACGGATTGTAACGCTGCCACCGCTCCGGCACGATGCCAAGCACAGTCCCATGCCCAATTCGGTCTCCTGCATGGAATTTTAAATATGTAACCGCCTCATCCACTCTCCGCAGCCCTGATAACATATGCCGGAAGTCTTCCCCGGCATGGAATGTAAAGCGTAGGCTCTGGATACTGTCAGCGCCATACCCTACCTTTTCTATGGAACTGTCTCGCGCTTCTTGGTAAGCTTTTGTGAATACCCATATCGGGGTCGCATTTTCCAGGCTGGCCGCATCAAGCCCTACCATATAACGGTCCAGTCCCGGAATCTGGCTCCGCAGCTTGTGCAGTATCTTAACCTGTTCCACATACCTGTCTTCTAATGTTCCAAATTGCAGCTTTTCTTTATCACTTATTCCATCCAGAAAACATTTGTACGGAATGGTCTCATCTTTTTTCTTCAAGAGATGAAATACCAGGCCTACCCTGGGAAATGCCCGGCAGACCTCGTAACCGCCTTTCTCTTTCCGACAATAATCTTCCTGGATAACATTACAGTATGCTTTCAGGAAATCCCTTACCTCTTTTCGGAATTCCGCTTCGTTGTCCCCTATTGACGCCCGGAACTCGATTTTCTTCAAATCACGGTTATGAAACTGTCTGCGCATCGCCTGTTCCCAATAGGCAACCTTATCTTTTTTGTCATACAGGCTCGCCATCACTGCCGCGTAAAACTTATTCAGCTTGGCGTCTTTTTGATAATACTCTTTCTCAAAATAATCAAGACCCCTGACATTCTTCTTCTGCACGGTACGGTTAAATACATAATTTTTCACGCGCAGATACTGCAGCAGACATTGGATTACGCGCTCTTCCCGCACAGACGCATATCTTCCTTCCCTCTTCCCATACTCTGCCAGATATCTCATGCCATAAAACAGAAAGATTGTCTCATCCGAAGTGTGTAAGTCCTGGGGCACAGCAAAAATTTCCTGTACAACCGTCCTCCCATCTGGCTGTCCGGGAAGTATCTGCAGTATTGTTTCCCACTGTTTCTGACAATAGGAGAGAATTGCATCGCCCGCTTCTTTCTCGCACATGTTCCCCCACTGTTTCCTGTAAAACTCCCTCAAGCCTCTGCCGTCTGCAAAACGCCTCACCAGTTCATCCAATTGCTTGTCCTGCCAATACTTCTCCTGCAGCGCTAATGCCAGCCAAATACGGACAATCGCCGCTACCAGAACATAGAACAGCGCCTCCCCCGCTGTCATCTTCCTGCTATTTAATACCAGCGTGCTGCTTTTGATTGCGGCAATTGAATAGTGATTCAAAGGCAGCATTAACACATCCCATATCTCAAAAAAGGATACCGATACCCCTTTATGCAGATGGTTTTCCGCAACTCCTGACTTCAATACGGCGGCAAGCTGCTGGTCCGCCACCTCAATCTGGTTATAATAATCCTGCAGACTGCCAAGCCCATTTTCTGGGTTCTGCGTCATATACAGCATAACAATAAAGTCCAGGGGAATATGCATATTCATGCTGTGGAACAGCAATATTTTGTTAGAATCTCCAAATCCGCCCAGGAAACTTTCATCCTGCATGTTTTTCCAATATTTAAATACAATCTTTCCGTCCCGCTGCGATATCATGGAATGCGCAATTTTATACAGACAGTCCAGATACATCAAAGATGCTTTGCGGTACCGTCTGCTCCTCAAATCATGGAGATAGCATTTCTCCAGATACATATATACTTCATCATAGGAATAGACGCTGCAGTTCTCCTGGATATGCTGCACCATCACTTCTCGCAGCCTTGCTTCGGCATCCTCTTTACGGTTATTCCCCTCTAGGATTTCTTCAAAATAGTCCTCCAGGAAGAAGTCCAGTGAGGCAAACGGATAACACAAAATCGCCAGATATCTGTTAATCGTGTCATTCATGGCAAAACCTCCGCCCATGGCAGCTTTCCTCCGCCCGCCAGCTAAAACAATATCTCTAACTCTTCCTCCGTCAGTTCCAGTTCCTCGCTGATTACCTGATAAATGTCTTTTTGAATTTTCTCATCCGCTCTGATTTCGCTGTCCAGCATATATTCCGCCAGTTTCGCGATGTCTTCCGCCCAAACTCCGGCCATCTGCACCTCACTGTCATTGGCTTGCAGATAACGCAGATAGCTGTGGAAAAAGAAGAGACACTCTGTTTCATCAATAGAAGATTCGATACTGCTCCAGGATAATTTTTTGGGGTCGTTTCCTCTTTCGCTGAACTCTTTCTTCATCTTCTCAATCTGCTCTTTCTGCACCAGGTACTTGATATACATATAACTATCTTCTGCGATTCCAGGAAAATGCTCTTTGATCCATGCTTCCATCTTTTTACTATTTGACTTCGCATAATAATTGTCACAGATATCGTTTATGGCAGCCTGCCAAGTTTCACTTTCTTCAAGCTCTATTATTTCCCTATCCCTTAAAATAAGCGGATCTGCTGCAAAAAATCTCTTCTCCCGCTCTTGCAGTTCCTTATCTATCGCCTCCCGCGCAGAAGCCTGTACAACTAACGGCAGTTCCTTCAGCTCCCATAAAAATTTCCACAATTCTTTCTTTTCATTTAATCCTATACAAGTGTACCCATTTAAATCTCTTTCTAAAAGAAATTGTATCAATAACACCTGCTCCAAACGCAGATAATACTTCCCATCCCCAAAACTACCCTGTCCATAAGGCTTTTCATCCACTGGCATAAATATCACGCGCCGCACCCTAGAGATTAAGCTGTACCCATACTCCCTTTTTAAGCACTTTTCTTCACAGTTTTCTAATTTAGGAAATGCCCTCTCTACTAGCTGTGTAGCATCAAAAATCATTCTGCCCTGGCTCATTTTTCCTATATACCACTCTTTTTTTCTTCGCAAATAGTCAGAAATTCTCTCTCTGGCATAATCGCTATCCCACAATCCCCTTTCATCAATCTGTTCAATAATCTGTATTTCTTTCTTTTCCGTCTCTGTCTTTCCCTCTAATAAGCCCGCATAATTGGCTTCACTCAACGCTCTGATTTGATAACCGTTTGTACAATTTTGCTCCTGCAGCCAATTCATAATCGTCTTACTCACTCCTGCCCGGACAACCTCTTTTGCATTATCTCCAAAAACCCTGAAACGCCCGTACTTTCCTAGCATTTCTTCATAAAAAATCCAATAAACTAAATTTCTGTTTCCATATTCTGCCCATAACAAATTATTTGCAACTCCATATTCATTATATACTTTCAAATAAATTTCTATATTCCCAAAGCTAGCTTCCACCAATCTCCATTCATCACCTATGTATTCCATACCAATCTCTATCTTACCAGTACTTATCAATTGATTCCCATATATCATCCATGGATTCAATGACAGGTTATTTAATAACTTATTCCATTCACGCTTTAATTGCCCATATACAAATTCTATTTCAGCTTGTATTTTTTCCTGTGTTTCAGAATACGACTGAATTGCCCTTGAAAATGCATACGCAATTTTGTAAGCAATTTCTTTATCAGAAAGCCGCCTTTCTGTATCACCTAATATTTGATATATTTCTGTCCTGCCTAAATATCTAATCAGATGCAGGTCAAACACTAAATCCCCTTCCCGCAGGACTCTTATCAAAATTATCTGTAATGAATCTGAAGCAAACTCCTTATAAATTTTCCCATCCCCCAAAAAATCAATCAATTCTCGTTTCTCTGCAATTTTATCATCTATTGTCTCATCACTTAGATATTCCTGGACAATCCTGTCTTTCAAATTAAAGTATTTCATAACTTCTTCATAATCATATTGTTCCTGAAAAAATAACCTAAAGGAAAAATCCATCAAAAGAAACATACAAAAACGTTCTTTTGCCGTAAATCTCTCTATACCTTTTTTGGCTTTCTTCCTATCTTCTTTTCCATATAACAACTGATAGCCATTGGCAAAATCAACTTTCACCCAATTCTGGCCAAGCACAATCACCTGCTGCAGTAATTCTGACCTATACTTTGCATATAATGCCTTGGAATCCACCATAGTCTCCAGCAGCCTCCAATAGAGAAGCAGTTTCCTCTCCTCTGCCAACTCTTTTTCCTCTGCCTTGATATCAGATATTTCCTGCAATACATTATAGACATTGTTCAGCCCGCGGGAAGTATCGTCAAACATATGGAACGCAAGCCCCATGCACTTGCGTTCTCCATTCTCTCTATATACAAAATACAGCTCTTCCCACTCCTCTTTTGTCATCTCCGTCAGCAGCTCTGCGAGGCTTTTCTGCGGGCTGCCGTCTTCTGCCGCGACCCGGTAATTGCCCCTTTCCTCCAAGGACCAATACCGTATCGTCCTACGGTATGCCGGAGGAATGATTTTCTTTAAATATTCGTATGCCAGTGACTTTTTGCGCTCCAGCAGGCTGCTTCTGCCCCCAGCATCATTGACAGTATAATACGTTTCCTGGAACACATCATTCCTCAGCACCCCCTCCTGCCTCAGAAACTCCAGCGTCAGTTCCTCCTCAAAGGTCTCCATATCCCCTGAAATGAACGTGACAATCCTCGGATTCGACAGATAGACAAGGAGCGTCCGCACGATATCCATACATCTGTTGGTGCTTAAATCAACATCGTCAATAAACAAAAAAATCATGGGATTTTCTTCTGTTATCTTCTCATCTGTTTCCTGCCCACTCCGTAAGATCCTTTTCACAAACTGATGAAAGAGATTAATGAACTCAGAGTCGGAGCTGAACACTTTCTTCGTCTTGTCCACATAGTTCTGTTCCGTAGTAAACTGCTGAAACAAGATGTCCCGGTAATCTTTCTTAATATAGCAATACTGCTTCACCAACTCGTCATATTGCTGTTCCAGGGAAGCCCTCCCCTGATAGATACAATCTCCCTGATACTTATTCCTTTCCTCATCCCTATCCTCCACGATGGATTTCAGCCTCCCCAAAACTGCGTCCATCAGGGTCGTACCGGAAGACATATTCTCCGGAACAATCAGCGGCAATATAATGTCCCTGCAGTTCTTGTCCTTTTTCTCATTTTGAATTCTCAGCTCATGGTAATATGTTTTAAGGACTGACGTCTTGCCCGCGCCCCGGCAGCCCATGATGCCGATATTGTTTGTTTTCTGCTCAATCTCATGCTGACCATCGCTTAATTTACCCTGTTCCTCGGAAATACTGTTGCGAAATACTGTAATCTGTTCATACACAGAGTCAGCGTTAGGAAGAATTGCGTTCAGTTCGCTTTTCGATAAAATCCTTGCTCCTAATTTTGTCTTTTGCTTTTTCATCCTCTACTTTCCCCTCCGTTAATTTGGATTTTCTTATGTTAAGTCTCTATCTGCTCTTCTTTCCGTTCCATATTGCCCACTCCCTATACCAGACTGAACTGAAACTTCTGTTTCATACCGCCCAGTTCCTATACCAGACGAAACTGAAACATATCTGCATTTATTGCAATGTATATCTGGTCTTTAATCTGCTCCCACGCTCCATCTTCAACCGCCGCATTATTCCTGAATTTCTTCAAAGTTTCATCTTTTCCCCAAAATTCATTATACTTTGAAAATAATCTCCTCTCATCATTCTCTTTGTCATAAATGACCAGCTTTCTGTCCTGATTGCCTCGAAGCCATTCTGCTATATATTGCCACCAGATTTTATCCGTCTTCCCTATTGACATGCCAAAGATGCAAATTATAATACTGTTATCAATCATATGACAAGCTTTCTCAAACTTTATATTCCCATAACGCTTATTTGTCTCTTTCTTAATCAACGCCTGTCTGCTTAATTCATCTTTCCGAAATTCCGTGTTCGCAATCTGGCTTTCATCATTCACCCCCAATACCATCTCGTCTCCTACCTCTCCATGGATATGCAGTACCTCGCCGAGCATATGGTTATATTCCACATTATTACAATCCCGGTGTGCCCCAATATACGGAAAATGTATCCCTTTCACGGCCTCCAGACACTTATCCAAGATATCCGTATAGTTAAAAGATATAAAAGAATATACGATATTATTGCTTGTACTTTCCAAAGTATCTTTCAGTTTTATCTTATTTGTTTCCGAGAAACTTTTATAAAACTTCTCTAATGATTCCTGTATCTTATATGCTATTTCCTTGTCCTTTGTCTCATCAAATTTAACTTTACTCATCTGCTCTGATAAATAAGCTCCTAATTGCCGCTCCAAGGCTCCTTCGCTATACCAAAATCCATCCTCGTCTTCCTTATTTACTTTCTGCGTATATTGACCCAAGGCGAACTCTAAATCCGCCCAATTATCATAATCTGACCTAATCTCTTTCGCCAGCATGTCGTCTTTATTATTTTTTATGTAATAACCATAAAAATCCGTATATCTGGTATCCAGCCCAACGTTGATATCAAATCCATTTCCAATCAGGAAAGTTATGTTTTTCTTTTTCTCTTCCTCGCCTCCATTGAAACTTTTTTTACTCTCTGTCTGCAAAGGCTTATCTTGCGTTTCTTCTGCCCTCCTGGCACTTTCAATGGCATCCTGCTGCTTCTGGGCTTCTTCTTGCATTCTTTTCTTGGCGCTTTCAGCGGAATTCTGCCGCTTCTGGGCTTTTTCATGCATTCTTTTCTTGGCCGCTTCATACTCATATTTTATTTTCTGCCTGAGATTTGCTTCATATATCATTGCATTTTTGGAAACTTCAGACGGAAATGTAGAATATTTGCTATTATACGTCTCTTGCGCATCCATAGGCATTCCCCGATCATTCTTCTGCAAATACGAATCCGTAGGCGTACGGAGGGTATGGATTACCAGGGTTGCAAATTGATTGTCTTTTTTTATATTAACCGCCTTAGTAGTACCATTAATTAAAGTAGTATGTATGCAGCCCGCATAATTAGGGTCAACAGTTGTTGATGACATGATAAGCCCTTTCATCGCATAGGAGGCCCGGGAATGTATGGTTGCCATATACTCGCCAGAAAAAGAAAGGTATTCTTTGCTGATGATTAAATATCTATGCCCTTGCAAAAGAACATACCTGTTCTCATCTGTCTCACATGTTTCCGGTATATCGCCTGAATCCGCATCACAAATAAACCCTATCGTAAGGTCGTATCCTACCGCAGTAATGCTTTTCTCCCGCCGATTTACGATGATGATTCCCTCGTCCTCCTTAATTGCTTTACGAAGGTCCACATCACTTAATACAGCCATTTCAATCACCTCGTCTCTTTAATAATTCTTCCGTCAATAGCGCCGCTTCCGGCGTATCTATATCC